>NZ_JAAALM010000529.1 GCF_009906395.1 Kineococcus indalonis | reverse complement strand
CGAGGGGGGCGGGGCGGGACGGCACGGCGGGACCTCCGGGACCTCCGGGACGGTGGGGGACCGGGTCCCATCGGCGCGCGCGGCGCCGAGCTGAGGCGCCCCGGGCTCAGCGCCCGCGCAGCCGCGCCAGGTGCGTGAGCAGCTCCGCGACGTCCTGCGGGGAGCCCACCCGCAGGGCCGCGGCGGTCTCACCCTCGCCGACCTTGACGGTCACGTCGCCGGCGGCGGGGGACAGGGCCGCGAAGGCGTCCTCGTCGGTGACGTCGTCGCCGGCGAAGAGCACCGCCTCCACGGGCGCGCCCGCCGCCGACAGCGCCTCGCGCAGCCGCCGCAGCCCGCCGCCCTTGCCGAGCTGGACCGCGCCCAGCTCCACGACCTCCTTGCCGCGCAGGGCGTGCACGCCCGGCAGCGCGCCCGGCCCCGCCAGCGCCAGCGCGGTCGCCTCCGCGGCCACCTCCCGCGCCGCGCGGCGCGTGTGCAGCACCGCCGACATCGGCTTGCGCTCCACGTGCACCCCCTCGCGCCCGGCGGCCAGCGCGTCCAGCTCCGCGCCCAGGCGCTCCAGCAGCGCGGCGCGCTCCGCGCTCAGCGCGGTGCCCCCGCCCGCGCCGTCCAGGGAGGACTGGGTGCCGTGCCCGCCGACGAGGACCACGCCCGCGGGCGGCTGCGCGCACGCCCGCAGGTCGTCCAGGGCGCGCCCGGACACCAGCGCCACGTCCGTCGTGGCCACCAGGCGCTCCAGCGCGGCCGCCGAGGCCGGCAGGGCGCGCGCCGCGGACGGCTCGTCCACGATGGGCGCCAGCACGCCGTCGAAGTCCAGCGCCACGAGCACCCGCCCGCGCGCCGCGAACCGCTCCAGCTCCGCGGCCAGGGCCGCGTCCAGCCCGGTGCCCGCGCTCACGCGGAGCGCTCCGCGCTGGCGGCCACCTCCGCCGCGGTGCCCCGCGGGTCGGGAGCGTGCTCGGCCAGCGCCTCCAGGAAGGAGGCCGCCCACCGCTGCACGTCGTGGTCGCCGACGCGGCGGCGCAGCGCGCGCATCCGCCGCGCGGCCTCGCGCGGGGACATCCGCAGCGCCCGCAGCACCGCGTCCTTCAGCCCGTCGATGTCGTGGGGGTTGACCATCAGGGCCTGCCCGCCCAGCTCGTCGGCGGCGCCGGTGAACTCGCTGAGCACCAGCACGCCGCGCTCGTCGTGGCGGGAGGCGACGTACTCCTTGGCCACGAGGTTCATCCCGTCGCGCAGCGCGGTGACGAGCATGACGTCGGCGGCCAGGTACAGCGCCGCCATCTCCTCGCGCCCGTAGGAGTGGTGCAGGTAGTGCACCGCGGTGTGCGCGATGGTCGAGTGCGTGCCGTTGACGCGCCCGACGGTCACCTCCACGTCCTGGCGCAGCTGCACGTACTGCTCCACCCGCTCGCGGCTGGGGGTGGCCACCTGCACCAGCGCGGCCTCCCCGGCGCTGATGCGCCCGTCGTCCAGCAGCTCCTCGAACGCCTTCAGGCGGTGCAGGATGCCCTTGGTGTAGTCCAGGCGGTCGATGCCCAGCAGCAGGTGCTCGGGGTCGCCGAGGTCGCGGCGGATCTCCGCCGCGCGGGCCTTGACGTCCTCGCGCTGGGCCAGCTCGTCCAGGGCGCGGAAGTCGATGGAGATGGGGAACGACGCCGCCCGCACCTCCCGGCCGCCCTCGGCGTCCAGGCGGATGCGCCCGGAGCGCGCCGGCAGGTTGCTGGCGCGGCGGCAGGCGCGCGCGAAGTTGCTCGCGTCCGCGGCGCGCTGGAAGCCGACCAGGTCCGCGCCCAGCAGCCCGTCGATGATCGCCTTGCGCCACGGCAGCTGCGCGAAGATCTCGAACGGCGGGAAGGGGATGTGGTTGAAGAACCCGATCTGCAGGTCCGGCCGGCGGGTGCGCAGCATCCGCGGCACCAGCTGCAGCTGGTAGTCCTGCACCCACACCGTGGCGCCGTGCGCGGCCTGCTCGGCGGCCGCCTCCGCGAAGCGCTCGTTGACGCGCACGTAGGAGTCCCACCAGCTGCGGTGGTAGCCGGGCGCGACGATCACGTCGTGGTACAGCGGCCACAGGGTGCCGTTGGAGAAGCCCTCGTAGTACTCCTCGACCTCGTCCTCGGACAGCGGGATCGGCACGCAGCGCACGCCCTCCGCGTCGAAGGGCTCGGGCGCCTCGCCGGCGGTGCCGGCCCAGCCCACCCACGCGCCGTCCTCGCGGCGCATGACGGGTTCGAGGGCGGTCACCAGGCCACCGGGGCTGCGTCGCCAGGACGCGGACCCGTCCGGTTCCTCCACGCGGTCCACGGGGAGCCGGTTGGCCACCACCACCAGGTCGTAGTCGCCGGGCATCGAGATGGTCCTCCTCGCAGGGTCGCTGCGGCGACCCTACCCGCAAGGTCACGGACGGACCCGTCCACGAACCGTCCACACCGCGTGCACCGCCCGTGCGCGGGGTGTGCGCGGGACCCCCGCGCGCCGCCGGCGGGGTGCCGGCGCACCCCGCCGGGAGCCCGCCGCGCCCTCGGCGGCGGGCCCCTCCTGCCGTACCGTGGGGGCGTGGTCACCCCCTTCCCGCGCACCCCCGGCGAGGCGCCGGCGCGCCCCGGGAGCGCCCGCGACGACCGCGACCACCACGACCACCACGACCACGGGGGTGGGCGAGACCACCGCGACGACCCCTGGGCCCCGGCCGGCGGCGCGCCGGCCGGGGCCCAGGGGTC
>NZ_JAAALM010000528.1 GCF_009906395.1 Kineococcus indalonis | reverse complement strand
CGCCTCGTCGAGGAGGCCCGCCCCCGGGACGGCCCCTCGACGGCCGGCCGCGCCAGCCCCACCGAGGAGGAACCCCGTGCCGCACCCCGACCCCGCCGCCGCCGGTGGGGCCGGGGGACCGCGGGTCCTGCTGGCCAGCCGCGTCTTCGCGCCCGAGCCGGCCGCCGCCGCCCAGCGCCTGGCCGCCCTCGCCGCGGCCCTGACCGCCGCCGGCGCCCGGGTGGAGGTCCTCACCAGCCGCCCCACCGCGGCGGTGCGCCGCGCAGCCGGGACCGCCGGGGCCGGCGGGGCGCGGGTGCGCCGCTGGCCGGTGCTGCGCGACCGCAGCGGCGTGGTGCGCGGCTACCTGCCCTACGCCAGCTTCGACGTCCCGCTGCTCGCCCGCCTGCTGCTGGCGCGCCGCCCCGACGTCGTCGTCGTCGAGCCCCCGCCCACCACGGGCGCGGTCGTCGCCGCCGCCTGCGCGCTGCGCGGGGTGCCGTTCGTGTACTACGCCGCGGACCTGCTCTCGGTCGCCGCCGCCGACGCCGGGGCGGCCCGCCCGGTCCTGGTGGCGCTGCGGGCGCTGGAGGGCGCGGTGCTGCGCCGGGCCGCGCTGGTGCTGGCGGTCTCCGAGGCGGTGGCCGAGCGGGTGCGCGACCTCGGCGCGGCGCCGGGCGTCGTGGAGGTCGTCGGTGCGGGCGCGGACGTGGCGACCTTCACCGAGGGTCCCGCGGGCGCGGAGGAGGAGCTGCTCGTCTACGCCGGGACGATGTCGGAGGTGCACGGCGCCGGGGTGTTCCTCGACGCCTTCGCGCGCGTCGCCGAGCGGCGCCCGCGGGCGCGGCTGGTGATGTACGGCGGCGGCGTCGAGCGCGAGGAGCTGCTGCGGCGCGCGGCCGCCCTGCCGCCGGGCAGGGTCGAGCTGCCGGGCACGGTGCCCGCCGCCGAGGTCGCCGCGGCGCTGCGCCGGGCCCGGGCGGGGCTGGCGTCCCTGCGCCCGGGCGGCTACGCCTTCGCGGTGGTCACCAAGACCTTCGCCGCCACCGCCTGCGGCACCCCGGTCGTCTACGCCGGCCCGGGCCCGTGCGCGGACCTCGTGCGCCGCCACGACCTGGGCTGGGCGGTGCCCCACGAGGCGGGGGCCGTGGCCGTCGCCCTGGAGGAGGCCCTGGGCGCGGCGCCGGACCCGGCGCGGCGGCGCCGGCTGGCCGGGTGGACCCGCCGGGAGGCCTCGCTGCCCGCCGTGGGCGCGCGGGCCGCGCGCGCGGTGCTGGGCGTGTGCGCGCCCCGGTCCACTCGGCGGACCGGGCGGACCGGGCAGACCGGGGAACAGGGAGCGCCCGCGGGTGGCGGGCGCCGTCGTGGAGGAGCCGTCCCGTGCACGTGACCGTCGTCGCCCTGGGCAAGATCGGCCTGCCGCTGGCCGTGCAGTACGCGCGCGCCGGTCACGAGGTGACCGGCGCGGACGTCGACGCCCGCGTCGTCGAGCTGGTCGCCGCGGGCCGCGCCCCCTGGGACGAGGAGGCCCACCTCGCCGAGCGCCTCGCGGAGGTGGTGGCCGCCGGGCGCCTGCGCGCCACCACCGGCACCACCGCCGCCGTCGCCGCCAGCGACGTCGTCGTCGTGGTCGTCCCGCTGGTCGTCGACGAGGCCGCCCGCCCGGACTTCGCCGCCATGGACGCCGCCACGCGGGCCGTCGCCGCGGGCCTGCGGCCGGGCACGCTCGTGGTGTACGAGACGACGCTGCCGGTGGGCACCACCCGCGGGCGGCTGGTGCCGCTGCTCGAGGCCGGCAGCGGCCTGCGCACCGGTGAGGACCTCTTCGTCGCCTTCTCCCCGGAGCGCGTGCTCACCGGGCGGGTGTTCGCCGACCTGCGCCGCTACCCCAAGCTCGTCGGCGGCGTCGACGCCGCCAGCGCGCGGCGCGCCACGGCCTTCTACGAGGCCGTGCTGCAGTTCGACGAGCGCGCGGACCTGCCGCGCCCCAACGGCGTGTGGGACCTCGGCAGCGCGGAGGCCGCCGAGGTGGCCAAGCTGGCCGAGACGACGTACCGCGACGTCAACATCGCGCTGGCCAACCAGTTCGCCCTCTACGCGCAGTCCCTCGGCATCGACTTCGCCGCCGTCGCCGAGGCGTGCAACTCCCAGCCCTACAGCCACCTGCACCGCCCCGGCGTGGCCGTCGGCGGGCACTGCATCCCCGTGTACCCGCAGCTGTACCTGGCCGGCGACCCGGCCGCGGACGTGGTGCGCACGGCCCGCGCGGCCAACGAGCGGATGCCCGCGGCCGCCGTCGCGATGCTCGACCGCGAGCTGGAGGCGCTGGGGACGCCCCTGGCCGGGGCCAGGGTGGCCGTGCTCGGCGCCGCCTACCGCGGCGGCGTGAAGGAGACCGCGTTCAGCGGGGTGTTCCCCCTGGTGCGCGAGCTGGCCGCCCGCGGGGCGGTGCCGGTCGTGCACGACCCGCTGTTCTCCGACGCCGAGCTGGCCGAGCGCGGCCTGGCGGCGCACCACCTGGGCGAGCCCGTCGACGCCGCCGTCGTGCAGGCCGACCACCGGGCCTACGCGGCGCTGGGCGCCGCGGACCTGCCCGGTGCCCGCGTCCTGCTCGACGGCCGCGGCGTCACCGCCGAGGACGGCTGGGACGGCGTGGTGCGCGTGGTGCTGGGGCGCGGGCGCCGGTGAGCGCCGCCAGCGCCTCCAGCAGCAGCTCGCGCCGCTCGTGCGCCACGACGACGGCGACCACGACGGGCGGGGGC
>NZ_JAAALM010000527.1 GCF_009906395.1 Kineococcus indalonis | reverse complement strand
GCGCAGCACGGCGTCGTCGGCCTCGTCCTCGCTCAGCGGCACCGGCCCGTGCGGGTGCTCTCCGCCACCGGCCGGCAGGTGGTGCCCGGGCCGGTGCCGCTGAGCGAGGACGAGGCCGACGACGCCGTGCTGCGCGGGGCGCGCGCCGCCGCGGGCGGCGGCGCCGGGCCGGCCGTGGTGCGCCTGGCCGGCGGGGCGGTGCAGGTGCGCGCCGTGGGCGCGGAGGACCCCGCCGAGCGCTGGTGGGTGCTCGTGGACGCCGGCGCGCCCGCCGGGCAGGTCGCGCTGCTGGACGCCCTGGCCGGGGCGGTGGCCGTGCACCGGCGCACCGCGGAGGTGCCGCCGGCCCCGCGCGGGCGCGTGGTGGCGGTGCTCGCCGACGGGGCGTGGTCCGCGCGCGCCCTCGCCGACGCCCTGGCCGACGTGCCGCACCGGCTGCAGGTGACCGCAGGGGGCGCCACCGCGCTGGCCGAGGCCCGCGCGGACCTCGTGGCGCTGCTGCGCCGGCGCCTGGCGCGCCTGGGGCCCTCCCTGGGCGAGCGCCGCCTGCTCGCCGGGGTCAGCCGGCCCGGCGAGGGCGGGGAGGAGGCGGTGGCCGGGGCGCGGCGCGCGCTGGGCGCCGCGCGGGCTGCCACCGGCCGCGTCGTGCTGGCCGAGGACGCCGACACCGGCACCGTGCTGGACCTGCTGCGCGCCGTGCCCGCCGAGCAGCGGGCCGGGTTCGCCCGCACCGTGCTCGGCCCGCTGCTGGCCGACGCGGAGCTGCTGGGCACGCTGCGCGCCCACCTGCGCCACGGCTGCTCGCCCACCCGCACCGCCCAGGCGCTGCACCTGCACCAGAACACCGTGCGCTACCGGGTGGGGCGCCTGGAGGAGCTGCTGGGCCGGGACCTGCGCGACGTCGCCGACCTGGCCGACGTGCACGTGGCGCTGCGGCTGCTGGACGACCTCGGCGACCCGCCCGCCGCGCACGGCCCGGCCGCTCAGTAGTCGACGCGCGCGGCGCTGGTGAGCCACGCGTCGAACGGCTCGGCGGCGCCGGGCACGCGCTGCTGGCGCACCGGCGTGGACCACAGCGCCCGGTCGGTGGAGAACAGGTCGTAGAACGCGCGGTCGTCGAACCCCCCGCGCGCGGCGTCGTCGCGGTCGGCGGCGTACACGACGCGGTCCACCCGCGCCCACAGCGCCGAGGCCAGGCACATCGGGCACGGCTCGCAGCTGGAGTACAGCGTGGTGCCGTGCAGGGAGAACGTGCCCAGCAGGCGGCAGGCGGCGCGCACGGCCTGCACCTCCGCGTGCGCGGTGGGGTCGTTGTCGCGGGTGACGCGGTTCTGCCCGGTGGCCAGCAGCTCCCCGCCGCGCACGAGCACCGCGCCGAACGGGCCGCCGCCCTCGGCGACGTTCTTCGTGGCCAGCTCGACGGCGCGCTCCAGGAAGTGCTCGTCGGAGCCGGCGGCCGTGCCGCCGCCCGCGCCGCCGCTCACGACCACGCCTCCGGGGCGGGCGGGAACGCGTCGTCGGCCACGACCGCCTGGATCAGCCCGTAGGGGCGGTCGTCGGCGTGGAACACCTCGCCGCGGTTCTGCACGCCGAAGCGCTCCAGGTCGTAGGCGAAGTGGTGCTTGTTCGGCGCCAGCAGCCGGATCTCCACCGCCTGCGGCACCCGTTCCAGCGCCGCCCTGCCCATGTGCCACAGGGTCTGCTGCAGCGCCAGGGAGTGCAGGGTCGCGAACTGCTCCACGAGCGCGGCGCGCACCGCGGCGCGGGCGGCGTCGAAGTCGAAGCCGTCCGCCAGGGCCGCCGGGCCGTAGCGCCACGTCGCCACCAGGGACGTCGCCATGACGCGGTCGTCGGTCTCGGCCAGCGTGGTGTACCCGTCGGTGAGGAAACCGGTGAACTGCGAGCCGGTGGACTTCAGCAGCGTCAGCTCCTTCAGCCCGGCGAGCACGTGCACGACCTGCTCCGCGCCCTTCCCGTGGACGGCGGCGGCGGCGGTGCGCACCTCCCCGCCCGAGCGCACCCACGTGTGGTCGTGGCCGGTGCCGCCGACCTGCGCGCGCGTCCACGGGTAGGAGTCGACGTCGACGCGGGCGCCGGTGACGGGCGCCACGTCGTCGACGAAGTGGCGCGCCAGGTCCAGCGCGTACCCCTCGACCGAGGCGACCCCCTTCTCCTTGGCGTACGCGTACACGGTGTTCTTCTGCGTGTCCGTCGGCAGGACCTTGGACTGGTCGCCGGTGAGGTAGGCGTCGGCGAAGTCGCCGCGCAGCGTCGTGGTGACGTTCAGGTCCACGACCTCGTGGCGCGGGGAGTCGCGCTGGAAGCGCACCACGCGGTTCTCGGCCTTGCCGTACTGGTGGTCCGCCAGGACGATCGGCACGGTCAGCTCCCTCGGTAGGTGGAGTAGGCGAACGGCGACAGCAGCAGCGGCACGTGCAGGTGCGGTGCCGGGTCGACGCCGAAGGTGACGACGACCTCCGGGTGGAACGTGCGCCGCCCGGCGGCGGCGAAGTACTCCCCGGTGGCGAAGGTGAGCCGGTGCACGCCGGGGGCCAGGACGTCGGCGAAGCGGGCCCGGCCGTCGTCGTCGGTGCGGGCGCGGGCCAGCACCCGGCCGTCGGGGCCGGTGAGGACCAGCCCGACGCCGCGGGCGGGGGTGCCGGTGGTGGCGTCCAGGACGTGGGTGGACAGGGTGGTCACGACGCCGCCCCCGAGGCCGCCCCCTCCGGGGCGGCCTCCGGGGC
>NZ_JAAALM010000526.1 GCF_009906395.1 Kineococcus indalonis | reverse complement strand
CCAAGCACGGTAGGTCCTCGCGGCGACCTGGAGCCCCTGCTCGGTGAGCACGGCGCAGATCGACTCGACCGCGAAGCCCTTGACTCTCATCTCGTCGACGAAGCGGACGATCAGTGCTGGCGCGGGTTGAAGCGTCACGGCTTCTCTGCCGTCTTCATGTGGGACACGACTGCGGGACGGAGTTGCTGAGGGCAGCGTAGTGGGCGGCCTCAGCCTCCGTTGGTGGGCGGTAGCCCAGCCGGGAGTGCAGCCGGGCGTTGTTCCACCACTCCATCCAGGTCGCCGTGGCGTACTCCACGTCGGACAGCGTCTTCAACGGCCCGGCGTGGAAGGGACCGAGACGGATGCACTCGGTCTTGTAGAGGCCGATCATCGTCTCCATCAGCGCGTTGTCGTAGGCGTCGCCAACCGAACCGATCGACGCGGCGAAACCCTCAATGGCCAGGTGCTCGGTCAGCCTCAAGCTCTTGTATTGGGCCGGTTCAACCGGTGAGGCCCACAGGGGTCGACCGTCGGGCCGGCGCCGCTGGACCGCGGTGCTCGGGCGGCGCCGGCGTGCGGGTCAGGAGGTGTAGTACCCGGCCCGGAGGTCCTCGAGAAGGGTCGGGCCGGCCGGTTCCCACCCCAGCAGCTGCCGGGTCGCCGCGCTGGAGGCGGGCTGGTCGCCGCCGAGCAGCGCGCCGAAGACGCCCAGCTGCTGCGGGTCGACGGCTGCAGCGCTCAGGCCGGTCCGCGCCGCGATGACGTCGGCGACCTCGCGCATGGCCACGCCCTCCTCGCCGACGGCGTGCAGCACGGATCCCGCGGGTGCCTGCTCCACGGCGAGGCGGAAGAGATGTCCTGCGTCGCTGATGTGCACCGCCGGCCAGCGGTTCTGGCCGTCTCCCACGTAGGCGGCCGTTCCCAGCTGCCGGTCCAGGCCGACGAGCATCGCGATCAGCCCGTTGCGGTCGCCGGCGCCGTGCACGGAGCGGGGCATCCGCACCAGGGCCGAGCGGATGCCCCGTCCCGACAGGGCCAGGGCCGCCGAGGCGGTCCGGGCGCGGGGGCCCGCGGGCCCGGCGGGATCGAGCACGTCGTCCTCGGTGGCGACCTGACCGAGCAGGATCGGGGTGCCCGAGGCCGCGATGACGGCCTTGCCCGTGCCCTCCAGTGCGGAGCCGATGCCCTCGATGAGCTTCACCTCGTTCTCGACCGTCTCCTCGAACGCGGCGAAATCGAGCGTGAAGGCCAGGTGCGCCATCGCGTCGGCCTCGCTCGCCTGGGAGACGATGAGGTCGTGGTCCTGCATGTCGCCGCGGACCGCGCGGGCGCCGGCGGCGGTGATCTTGTCCGCAGAGGCCTGCGAGCGGGCCAGGCCGACGACCTCGTGACCGGCCGTGAGAAGTTCGCGCGTCAGGGCCGTTCCGATCCAGCCGGAGGCGCCGGTGATGAACACGCGCATGGTGGTTCCCCATTTCCGTGGAGTGCTCGTCGCGCGGCGATCACCACGCTGGACGACCTCGTCATGCGACTTGGTTACATCACAGTACAGGTGATGTTACCAAGTCGCATGACCTGTACGGTGATGGTGATGGACCAGGGCGGACCACGACCGCGTCCGCCCGCTGCGTGCACCGGCGTCCTGCCGCGGAGCCTCGACGAAGCCCACCAGCGCCTCGGGCGGCGCCGACCGCCGGCCGGGACCACCCTCGCCGGATCACCGCCCCGCTGGGCTCGACGCCGCACCTCCTCGCTCGGGGCGGCGCACCAGGTGGCGGCTGTGGTCGGGCAGGCCGACGGCGTGGGCGGGCCGGGAGGAAAAGCGGTCCCCCCGGCGTCGCAACGGTGGGCCGGAGGACTTCCATGGCCGCGGCGAAGGCGGCGCCCGAAACCGCGTCACCGGAGTGGGCAGCCGAGGGCCGAAGGTCCTCAGCTCCTGCGCCCGCGCGACGAAGGAGCGCACCAGGCGCTCCGCGACGCAGAAGGCGTCGGTGCGGTCCTGGCCGACGGCCGACGGCCGACGGCCGACGCCCCGGCCAGCACCCACGCGCCGCTCAGCGCCAGCGTCATGCTTATGCCGCCGAGCGGGAAGCGGTCCGCGGGATGGGGGAGGCATGATGAGAGCACGACCTCGATCGGCAACTGGTGCAACCACCTGTTCCGGGGTGAAAGGGATCGACGCGGCCCGGTGCCGACCGCGGGTGACGCAGGCCGCGCGGCGGAGGGCGCAGCGCCTCAGGTGGTGCGGTGGTCGCCGAGGACGCGCAGGTGCCCCGGCTGGCGGCGCTGGTGCAGCAGGTCGCGGTGCGCCAGCAGCGCTTCGGGTGGGCCGTGGCGCACGCGCTCGGCGTCGACCCCACCCGCCTGGAGGTTGTTTGCCCCAGCTCATCGCTCACGACCCCAGCACCCCACCCAGGTAGCCGGGGCCGTGGGGATGTCCACGGCTGCGACGACGCAGACCCTCATTCGCCTGGACGGCGGCGGGCGCCGGCAGCGCCCCCGGCACGCCGGGGGCCGGCGCACGGTCGTCTCTACGCCCGAGCGGCCGGTGGCCGGCGCCGAGCGCCGCTTCACCCCTCATCGCCTCCACCGCGGAACTGCTCAGCACCGCCACCACCGAGGACCTGGCGAAGCTCGCGTGGTTTCCACGGTCCGGGGCCGACCTGCGCGGCGCAGCGGAACGCGATTCGCGCGACCCGGGTGCGCGCGAATCGCGCCCGGGGCGGGGGCGGGTGCGCGCCTCGGGTCGTGGGAGCTGGACCGGG
>NZ_JAAALM010000525.1 GCF_009906395.1 Kineococcus indalonis | reverse complement strand
CAGCCGCGCGGGGGGGATCGCTACCGTGGCACCCGCGCGGCTGCGCGGGGCCGCCGGGACACCCGGGAGCGGCTGAGGCGTGCACGGCGATCCACGGACGGGCGGTGCCGGGCCCGGTGCCGCGGGCCCACGGCGCGCCGGGCCCGGCGACGGCGAGGCCCTGGCGCACTACTACGACGACTCCGCGGCGCACTACGTGCCCGGGTGGCGCTCCATCGAGCACTACGGCCCCCTCGTCGCGGACTTCCTGCTGCGCAGCGCGACGCCCGGGTGCCGGGTGCTGGACGTGGGGTGCGGGCCGGGGCAGTTGACCAGGGACCTCGCCCCGGACGTCGCCGTGACGGGCGTCGACGTGTCGGCGCGGATGCTCGCGGTCGCCGCCGCCGGGCGGCCCTCCGGCCGCTACGAGCGTCACGACTACCACGACCCGCTGCCGGAGGGCTGGGGACGTTTCGACGTCGTCCTCGCCGTGGGTTGCCTGGAGTTCTGCCGCGACCTGACCGCGACGCTGCGCCACCTCGCCGCGGCGTGCGCGCCCGGGGCCCGGCTGCTGGTGGGCGTCGTCGAGGACCGCGCCGCCGGCGTCCCCGGGCGCTCCCGCCGCCCGTTCTCCGAGGACGGCCTGCCGGGGGTCGACATGCACTGCTACGACGTCACCGCGCAGCTGGGCGCGATCACCGCCGCGGGGCTGTCGCCGTCCTCGTACCGGTACGTGCCGGCCTGGCGGCACGAGGAGTACTCCCTCCTCGTGCACTACGGGCTGTGGGAGCTGCGCCGGGCCTCGCCGGCTACGAACCCGTGAGCTGCTGCTGCGTGCTCGGGCTGCTGGACTCGTAGCGGTCCTCGACGACCTCGCCGTCGCACAGGTGCACGATCGTGATGCCGCGGAAGGTGACCGCCCTGCCGGTGGGGGCGATGCCCTCGAAGTCGCCCCGGTGGGTTCCGCGCATGGTCCACCGGTAGGCCAGCCGCTCGTCCTGCGCGATCGTCTCCTCGACGGTCATCGTCAGGTCGGGGAAGGCCGACCGGTAGGTGGCGATGGTGTCCTTGAGGTCCTGCAGCGTGCCGTCCCCCTGCCCCGGCTCGCCGCGCAGGACGTAGCCCTCCCCGGTGGTCTCGTCGAGGCCGTCCAGGTCCCCGGTGTTCCACGGGTCGAGGGCGAAGCGCTGCAGGAGGGTGCTGACCTGGTGCGGGGTGCTGACCTGGTTCGTCGACACGTCGACCGCCTCCGTCGGGGTCGGGTCCGAGCACTGCGGGAGCCGACGATAGCGAGGTGGCCCGCCCGGAGCCAGGCCCCGGTACGCTCCGCGATCCCCGCGCGGGCTCGGGCGGGGAGCGTGGAGCGCTGGCCCCTCCGCCCTGCCGGGCCTGCCGTACCGCCCCCCTCACCAGCTGGACCTCCTCACGCCGGGCAGTTCGCCGGCGTGGGCCGTCTCGCGCAGGCGGGTGCGCGAGATCCCGAAGGCGCGCGGGTTCCCGCGGGGCCGGCCGTCGACGGCGTCGCGGTGGCGCACCCGGGTGGGGCCGGCGTCGCGCGGCAGGCGCTGCAGCGCCAGGCGTGCGGCGGCGCGCTCGTCCTCGCTCGCGCGCACGCCCACCGCGGCGCGCTCGAGCTGAGCGCGTCGCCCGGCGTGCCGGGCGACGGTGAGCTTGCGCTGCTCGTCCTCGGCGACCTCGCTCTTCTTGGCCACTGCTCAGCGCTCCTCGCGGAAGTCGACGTGCTCGCGCAGCACGGGGTCGTACTTGCGGACGACCGTGCGCTCGGGGTCGTTGCGGCGGTTCTTGCGGGTGACGCAGGTGCAACCGGTGCCGCCGGTGGAGCGCAGTTCGATCACCGGGCGCACGTCCCGGGACCTGGCCATCGGAACCGCTCCCCCCGCCGGCGCAGGTCGGCCACGACGGCCTCGATGCCGCGCCTGTCCACGGTCTTGGTGCCGCGTGCGGAGACGGTGAGCGTGACCGTGCGCCCCCGCGAGGGCACGAACCGCTTCTTGCGCTGGACGTTGGGGTCGAAGCGCCGGCTGGTGCGCCGGTGCGAGTGCGAGACGGTCTTGCCGAAACCGGGTACGGCCCCGATGACCTGGCAGCGGGCGGGCACGGATCCTCCTCGTGGGTCGGTGCAGGGGTGGGTCGGCGAGCACCCCGCCCACGGGCCCGTGGTGTTCCGCGACGAGTCCGCCGGCACGGCGTTCTCGTCCAGCTCGACCCTCGCCATGCGCGGGGACCTGCCGACGGCGGAGTGGGAGGACGGCGCGACCTACCCGGTCGTCGACGTCGACGTCTCCTCCGCCAGCCACCCGTTCTGGACCGGCACCGCCCGCGTGCTCGACGCCGAGGGGCGCGTGGAGAAGTTCCGCCGCCGCTACGGCCGCCGCTGAACCGCCGGACCCGCGGGCGGCACCACCACCCGGTGGTGCAGCGCCGCGGGTGCGCAGCGCAGCCCGCTCGCGGGGCCGGCCAGCCACGCCAGCAGCGCCGTGGCGTCCCGCGCGCCCAGCCCGCCGAGGCACAGCAGTCGCGCCGGCGCCCCACCGCCGACCTGGACGCCCACGCCCACCTGGGCGTCCAGGGGCAGGGCGGCTCCGGGGTCCAGCCGCACCAGCACCAGTGCCGTCGACGCGCGTGCCGCGCGACGCAGCCGGTGCAGCAGGCCCACCTCGCGGTGGGCCACGAACACCCAGCCGACCGGGTCGGGCCCGTGCGCGCGGCGGGTGCCGCAGGGGTCGGGTGCTGCGGCGGGCGGTGGGGTCTGCAC
>NZ_JAAALM010000524.1 GCF_009906395.1 Kineococcus indalonis | reverse complement strand
CCTCCCGACCGACCCACCGCCCCACGAGGAGCCCGCCGTGCCCGACCCGTTCCACCTCCTGCTCGACGTCGACGGGGGCGGGTGGCACCCCGCCGCCTGGCGGCGCTCGCGCAGCGCACCGGCCGACGTCTTCTCCCCCGCCCGGCTGCGCGGCTTCGCCGTCACCGCCCAGGCGCAGGGCCTGACCGCGCTGACGTTCGAGGACTCCCCGCTGCCGGACCCGCGCAACCCGGCCGGCCACCTGGACGCGGTGCAGCGCGCGGCGTTCCTGGCCGGCACCACCGAGGGGATCGGGCTGGTGCCGGTGGTGCCCACCACGTACACCGAGCCCTTCCACGTGGCCGCGCAGATCGCCTCCCTGGACCACTCCTCCGCCGGCCGCGCCGGGTGGATCGCCACCTCCACGCCGGAGACGGCCGCCGCCCGGGCGGTGGGCCTGCCCGCGCTGGCCGGGGAGGACCTGCGCACCGAGCTGGCCGACGTCGTGGGCGCCGTGCGCGCCCTGTGGGACTCCTGGGAGGACGACGCGGTGGTCCGCGACGTCGCCACGGGCCGCTACGTCGACCGCGACCGCCTGCACCCCGTGGACGTCGACACCGGCCGCTGGTCGGTCAAGGGCCCGCTGACCGTGCCGCGCTCCCCGCAGGGGCAGTCCGTCGTCCTGGCCGCCGAGGGGGCGCTGCCGGCCGGGCAGGCCGACGTCGTGCTCACCGGGGACCCGGGAGCCCGCCGCACCGCGCAGGGCCCGCTGGTCGTCGTGGAGGTCGAGTTCGCCCTGGACACCGAGGCCGCCCCGGCCTCGGAGCGGGTCGCCGCCCTGGAGGCGGACGCGCCGGCCCCCGACCGCGGCCGGGTGCGCTGGACGGGGTCGGGCGAGGAGTTCGCGCGGTTCCTGACGGACCTGTCGGCGCGCGTGGACGGCGTGCGCCTGCACGCCGCGGTCCTCGACGAGGACGTGCGCCAGCTCGTGCGCACCACGCTGCCGCAGCTGCGCGTGGCCCGCCTGCTGCGGGCGCCGCTGAGCGGGTCCACCCTGCGCTCCACCCTCGGCCTGACCCGGCCGGCCAACCGCTTCGCGACCGCCTGAGGAGCCGACGATGAGCAGCAGCGAGTTCCGCTACCCCGACGCCACGGTGCACTTCGGGGTGTTCTTCCAGGGCGTGAACCACACCACCATCTGGTCGGACCCGCGCAGCGGGTCGCAAGTGCACCACTCGACGTTCGCGCAGCTGGTCCGCACCGCCGAGCGCGGCCTGTTCGACGCGTTCTTCCTGGGCGAGGGGCTGCGGCTGCGCGAGCAGCGCGGGAAGATCCACGACCTCGACGTCGTCGGGCGCCCCGACGCCCTGACCGAGCTGGCCACGCTCGCCGGGCTCACCGAGCGCATCGGCCTGGTGGCCACGCAGAACACCACCTACAACGACCCGGCGGACCTGGCCCGGCGCCTGGCGTCGCTGGACGTGCTCTCCGGCGGCCGGGCCGCGTGGAACGTCGTCACGACCGACAACGCCTGGACGGGGGCGAACTTCCGCCGCGGGGGGTACCTCGACCACGCCGACCGCTACGAGCGCGCCGAGCGGTTCGTGGCCATCGCGCGGCGGATCTGGGACAGCTGGGACGGGGAGGGCTTCGCCCCCGTGCGCCACGACGACCGCCTCTTCGACGTCGAGGTGCGGCCCACGGTGCCGCGCAGCCCGCAGGGCCACCCGGTGGTCTTCCAGGCGGGCGACTCCCCCGCCGGGCGGGACTTCGCCGCGCGTTCCGCCGACGTCATCTTCTCCCGGCACGGCACCGACCACGCCGACGCGCTGGGGTTCGCCGACGACGTGCGCCGCCGCGTGGTGGCCGCGGGCCGCCCCGAGGACGACGTGCTCATCCTGCCCGGCACCCAGATCGTCCTGGGCGACAGCGAGTCCGACGCCGAGGAGAAGGCGCGCTGGGTCCTGGAGAACCAGGTGACGCCCGCCACGGCGCTGTCCCTGGTGGGGCAGGTGTGGGGCGAGGACCTGTCCGGCCACGACCCGGACGGGCCGCTGCCGGCGCACGACCCGGTGATCTCCGACATCGACGGCACGCGAGGGGCGGCGCGCCAGGGCCACGACCCGCGCGCCGTCGCCCGGCAGTGGCGGGCGGTCGCCGAGGAGAACAAGTTCTCCCTGCGCGAGCTGGTCATCCACAACTCCTCCGAGCGCGGTTTCGCCGGCACCGCCTCGGCCGTGGCGGACGAGCTGACGCGCTGGGTGCGCACCGGCGCCAGCAGCGGGTTCAACATCACCCCCTTCCTGGTGCCCAGCGGGCTGGACGACATCGTCGACCAGCTCGTGCCCGCCCTGCAGGACCGCGGCGCCTACCCCACCGAGTACGTGGGCACCACGCTGCGCGAGCACCTGGGGCTGAGGGCCCCGCTCACCCACCGCTGACGCGAGCGCGGGAACCGCACGGGAAGGCCCCGGCGGGCCGGGAGGACCGGCCCGCCGGGGCCTTCCCGTGCGCGGGGATCGACAGCACCGCAGCGGGTGCGGTAGTTTCTCCCCGTCCATCCAGAGCGGCTGAGAGACCTGGCTCGACGACGCCGCAGCAACCCCCCGAGGGAACTCGGGCGCGGGTGCTTCCGCCAGGACCGATGGGAGTCGTGCACGATGCGCAGGTCCACCGCACCCGCTGAGGAACTCGTCCAGCGCCGGTTCGTCGACCTCGCCCGGGTGTGCTCGGCCGCCTGTTCCGCCTGACCGAGCGCGAGCCCCTCCCCCTCCCCC
>NZ_JAAALM010000523.1 GCF_009906395.1 Kineococcus indalonis | reverse complement strand
GTGGGGGTCCCGGGGACGACGAAGGCCCCGGTCGAGATCGACCGGGGCCTTCACCCTGTGCGCGAGGGGGGAGTTGAACCCCCACGCCCTTTCGGGCACACGGACCTGAACCGTGCGCGTCTGCCTATTCCGCCACTCGCGCAGACAGGTAGAACCTTAGCAGGTCCACGAGGCCTCCACGGACACCCCTCGTCTCAGCAGGGGCTGCGCGCCCCCGCGCAGCTACGATGCGAGCGACGGATCACCGGGGGCCGAGGCGGAGGGGGGCGTGGCGTGGGAGTGCTCGACCGGTTCGAGCGCGGCGTCGAGCGCGCCGTCAACGGCGTCTTCGCGCGCGCCTTCCGCAGCGAGGTGCAGCCCGTGGAGGTCGCCAGCGCCCTGCGCCGCGAGCTCGACGACCGCGCCGCCGTGCTGGCCCGCGGCCGCACGCTGGTGCCCAACAGCTTCATCGTGGAGCTCGGCCGCACCGACCACGACAAGATCGCCTCCTGGCAGGACACGCTGGCCGACGAGCTCGTCGCCGCGGTCACCCAGCACGCCGAGAAGCAGCGCTACTCCTTCGTCGGCCCCGTGCGGGTGGACTTCCACGAGTCCGACGACCTCGAGACCGGCGTCTTCCGCGTCCTCAGCTCCACCGTGAAGGGGCGGGTGGCCCCGGCCACCGGCCGCGCCTCCACCGCCGGGCGCCCGCAGCTGGAGGTCGACGGGCGCGGCTACGTGCTCACCGAGGCCGTCACCGTCATCGGACGGGGCTCCGACGCCGACGTGGTCGTCGACGACCCCGGCGTCTCCCGCCGGCACGCCGAGGTGCGCGTGAGCGCCTCCGGCGCCCGCCTGGTGGACCTCGGCTCCACCAACGGCACCTTCGTGGACGGGGAGCGCGTCTCCTCCACCGACCTGTTCGACGGCACGACGATCACCCTCGGGCGCACCCGCGCGGTCTACCGCGCCGCGCGCCGCGACGAGGGCTGGACCTGAGGAGCCCGTGAGCGAGCTCACCCTGACCGTGCTGCGGCTCGGCCTGCTGGCCCTGCTGTGGGCCTTCGTGCTGGCCGTGGTCGGCGTGCTGCGCACCGACCTGCTCGGCACGCGCGTCACCGCGCGGCGCACCGAGCGGGAGCGCCCGCGCCGCAGCCGCGCCGCGGCCGCCGAGCCCGAGACCCCCGCGCCGCGGCGCGAGCGCGCCACCCTGGTCGTCACCGAGGGCTCCCTGCGCGGCACCACGCTGGCGCTGGGGCGGGCGCCGGTGCTCATCGGCCGCGGCGCGGACTGCACCCTCGTGCTGGACGACGAGTACGCCTCCACCCGCCACGTGCGCATCACCCCCGCCGAGGGCGGCACCGGCTGGGTCGTGGAGGACCTGCAGTCCACCAACGGCACCCACCTGGGGCGCGAGCGCCTGAGCGCGCCGCAGCCCTTCGAACCCGGCACGCCGCTGCGCATCGGGCGGACCGTGCTCGAACTGCGGAGGTGAGCGGCCCGTGGCCATCGCCCTGCGCTACGCCGCCCGCTCCGACGTCGGGCTGGTGCGCTCCACCAACCAGGACTCCGGCTACGCCGGCCCGCACCTGCTCGTCGTCGCCGACGGCATGGGCGGGCACGCCGGCGGCGACGTCGCCTCCTCCCTCGCCGTGGGCGAGCTGTCCGTGCTGGACGGGGAGTCGCACGGCAGCGACGACGCCGCCGAGCACCTGCACCGCGCGCTGGAGGCGGCCAACGAGCAGCTGCGCCGGCGCGTGTCCCACGAGCCGGAGCTGGCCGGCATGGGCACCACGGTCACCGCGGTGCTGCGCGCCGGCTCGCGCCTGGTCCTGGCCCACATCGGCGACTCGCGCGGCTACCTGCTGCGCGACGGGCAGCTGACCCAGCTCACCCGCGACCACAGCTACGTGCAGTCCCTCATCGACGAGGGCCGCATCAGCGCCGAGGAGGCCGAGCGCCACCCCCAGCGCTCGGTGATCATGCGCGTGCTCACCGGCCGCGACGACGACACCGCCGACGTCTCGGTGCGCGAGGCCCGCCCCGGCGACCGCTACCTGCTGTGCTCGGACGGCCTGTCCGGCGTGGTCAGCCACGAGACGCTGCAGGAGACCCTCGCCGCCGGGGAGGCGCCCGACACCACGTGCGAGCGCCTCGTGGAGCTCGCGCTGCGCGGCGGCGGGCCCGACAACGTCTCCTGCGTGGTCGCCGACGTCGTCGAGCTCGGCGGCGGCCCGCCGCCCTCCACGACCCCGCAGGTCGTGGGCGCGGCCGCCTTCCACCGGCCCCGCCGCTCCAGCGCCGCCGGCACCCCGGCCGCGCGGGCGGCGGCGCTGCGCGCGGCCGGCGACGGCGACGACGACCAGGAGGACGACGATCCCGGCCCCGACCCGGCCGAGGAGGCGCGCCGGCGCCGCCGGCGGCGCCGCGGCTGGGTCGCCGGGCCGCTGGTGCTGGTGCTGCTGCTCGCCGGCGGCGCCTGGGCCGGGTGGCGCTGGAGCCAGCAGCAGTACTTCGTGGGCGTCGACGGCGGCGAGGTCGCCCTCTTCCGCGGGCTGACGCAGGACATCGGCCCGGTGAGCACCTCGCACGTGGTGGAGCGCACGGACATCGCGCTGTCCGACCTGCCCAGCAGGTACGTCTCCCTGGTCACCGGGCGCCTGAGCTCGACGAGCCTGGCCGCGGCGCGCGAGACGGTCCAGGAGCTGGAGGGCATCGCGCAGGAGTGCCGCGCCGCCGCCCGCCCGCCCGCGCCCGTCCCGGCGCCCACCGCCACCGGCGGG
>NZ_JAAALM010000522.1 GCF_009906395.1 Kineococcus indalonis | reverse complement strand
GTGCGGGGCGGCGGGGGAGCGGTGCGCCCACACCGGGCCCGCGGACGGTGTCGGCCGTCCGGGCCCGCGGCTTCAGCGCCCCACCCCCGTCCCCGTCCCCGCCGCCGCGGTCGGCCGCGCGGCGGGCCGCGGTGCCGTCGGGTAGCGTCCAGTCCACCATGGCGAGCTCGGCATCCAGCACCGGCGCGGCGGCCAGCGCCGCCAGCCGCGGCGCGCGCCGCACCGAACGGCTCCTCAACCTCGTCATCGCCCTGTCGGCCACGCGCCGCTGGCTGACCAAGGAGCAGATCCGCACCGCCGTCCCCCAGTACGCCGACTGCGCCACCACCGTCGCCTTCGAGCGGATGTTCGAGCGCGACAAGGAGGACCTGCGCGAGCTCGGCGTGCCGCTGGAGACCGGCGGCGAGGACCCCCTCTTCGGCGACGAGGCCGGCTACCGCATCGACCGCGACGCCTACGCCCTGCCCGAGATCCGCTTCACCCCCGGCGAGCTGGCGGTGCTGTCCCTGGCCAGCCGGGTCTGGCAGCAGGCCAGCCTGGCCGGCCCGGCCACCCGCGCCCTGGTGAAGCTGCGCAGCCTGGGGGTGGAGCCGGACGAGTCCTCCCTGGTGGGCCTGGAGCCGCGCGTGCGCACCAGCGAGCCGGCCTTCGACCCGCTGTACGCGGCCACCCGCGACCGCGCCCCGGTCTCCTTCACCTACCGCCGCGCCGGCGGCGAGGCCGCCACCCGGCGCGTGGAGCCGTGGGCCATCGTCAGCTGGCACGGCCGCTGGTACCTCGTGGGTCACGACCGCGACCGCGACGCCCCCCGCGTCTTCCGCCTCTCGCGGGTGTCCTCCGCCGTCAAGCGCATCGGCCGCCCCGGCTCCTACGAGGTCCCCGACGACCTGGACCCGCGCGAGGTCGTCGCCGGCAGCGTCGGCGAGCGCAGCACCCGCCGCGCGCGCCTGCTCGTGCGCCCCGGCAGCGCGCTGGCGCTGCGCCGCCGCGCCGTGGCCACCACCCCCGCCGGCGCGCACGGCGCCGAGGGCGCGGGGGAGCACCCGGGCATGGACGTCGTGGAGGTGGAGGTGGCCGACGTGGAGGCCGGCGCCGACGAGATCGCCACCCACGCCGACGCCGTCGTCGTGCTCGAGCCCCCGGAGCTGCGCGAGGCGGTCGTGCGCCGCCTGCGCGGGGCCGCCGGGCTCCCGGCGGCGCGCCCGGGGGGTGCGGCGTGAGCGGCAGCGCCTCCACCGAGCGCCTCTCCCGGCTGCTGGCGATGGTCCCGTACCTGCTGCGCCACCAGGGCATCCCCCTGGAGGAGGCCGCGGAGCACTTCGGGCTGAGCACCGACGACCTCGTGCACGACCTGGAGCTGCTCTTCGTCTGCGGCACCCCCGGGCACCTGCCCGACGACCTCATCGACGCCCGCTGGGACTCCGGCCGGGTGTACCTGTCCAACGCCGACCCCATCGCCCGCCCCGCCCGCCTGGCCGTCGACGAGGCCGTGGCGCTCCTGGTGGGCCTGCGCACCCTCGCCGAGGTGCCCGGACTGCACGACCGCGAGGCCCTGGACGGGGCGATGGCCAAGCTGGTGGAGGCCACCGGCGAGGCCGCCGCGGCCGCCGGCGCGGTGCGCGTGGACGTGCGCCCCGGCGACGACGAGGCCCTGGAGGGGGTGCTGGCCACCTGCCGGCGGGCCCTGGCCGAGCACCGCCGCCTGCACCTGGCGTACCTGGTGCCCAGCCGCGACGAGCTCACCGAGCGCGACGTGGACCCCATGCGCCTGGTGACCGTGGACGGCCGCTGGTACCTGGAGGGCTGGTGCCACCGGGTCGAGGGGGTGCGCCTGTTCCGCCTGGACCGCATCGAGGGCGCCGCCGTGCTGGACGCCGACGGCACCCCGCCGGCGCGCGCGGTCTCCCGCGACGTGCAGTCGGACCTGTTCCGCCCCAGCCCCGACGACCTCGTCGTCACCCTGGACCTGGCCCCGCAGGCGGCCTGGGTCGTCGACTACTACCCGGTGGAGTCCAGCGGCACCGCCCCGGAGGGCGCCTGGGAGCAGGCCTCGCTGCGCGTGCGGCTGCGCGCGGCGGACACCCGCTGGGTGCGCCGGCTGCTGCTGCGCCTGGGCGCCGGCGCGCGGGTGGTGGACCCGCCGGAGCTGGCGGTGGAGGTGCGCGGCGCCGCCCTGGCGGCGCTGGCCGCGTACGGCGAGGCGGACGGCACCGTCGCCGGGGACGCGCGCGGCACCGGGAGCGCGGTGGCCGGCGGGCGCTGACCGCCTCCCGCGCAGCGTCTTCACCGTTCGTGCCCGGTCGCTGACCCAGTGTGCCAACCTGTCGGGGGAAGGGCGTTCAAGGGATTCCAGGTCCGTGCCGAAGCAGTGGGTGTCGGACGGCGGGACAGCCGCCCACACCACGACCGGAAGGTGCGCACCATGACCACGATCAAGGCTTCCTGCCCCGTCTGCGGCGACGTGGAGCTCACCCCCAAGCAGGTCCGCCTCGTGGTCTGCTCGGCCAAGGAGCGCTCCTTCTACGCGTTCGGCTGCCCCGGCTGCGAGGACGAGGTCCGCAAGCCCGCCAGCGAGGACGTCGTGGCGCTGCTGGTCTCCGGCGGCGTGGCCGTCGAGCGCTGGGTCATCCCGGCCGAGGCCATGGAGGAGAAGGCCGGCGCCACCATCGCCTGGGACGACGTGCTGGACTTCGCCCTCGTGCTCGACTCCTGCGACGACCTGGCCACGCTGGCCGGCCGGGGCCTGCGCTCGCTGCGCTGACCCCCGCCCCCACCC
>NZ_JAAALM010000521.1 GCF_009906395.1 Kineococcus indalonis | reverse complement strand
GAGGGGTAGTCGCCCTGGTGATCGAGGACCATCCGCACCGCTCGGTCCTTGACCTCGGCCGGGTACTGCTTGGGCATGATCGCCATCCTGACTCATCAGGAAGCGGCATCAAAGCCGTGACGCTTCATGGTGATCATGGTGGTACCAGTCGGCGAAGTCCTCCATCCAGGCCCGCGCACCGCCCAGGGTGGCGAACCGTTCGAGCAACGTCGGGGCGTGCTTCACCGTCTTGAACAAGGCCTCGCTGAACGGGTTGTCGTTGGAGACCCGCAGTCGCGAGTGCGACCGATCGACGCCGAGGTCCTCCCGCAGGTGCGTCACCGTCTTCGTCCCCCACTGCGTGGGAGGTGCCCTGGGCGGGTTCAACCGGTCGATGCAACACCGGACTGATGCAATGACGGCGGATTCAACCGGTCGTCGCAACACCTCGACCAGGAGGTGCGCGGTGGGTCAGATCAAGAGGACGTCGGCGGTGGCACCGGTCGGTGCACGTCGACAATGGGCAGCTGATCGGGCGTTGCGTCCGGCCATGCGGTCCCCTGGGCGCCTCAGCCCTCGCGCGCGGTACTGCGACAGTTCTGGCGGATCATCGCCAGCGGGGTCACCACCGCCGACGCCGCCGCCGGGGTCGGCGTGTCCTGGCCGGTCGGGGTCCGCTGGTTCCGCCACGCTGGCGGCATGCCGCCGCTCAGCCTGGACGAGCCCACCGGACGCTACCTGTCCTTCGCTGAGCGGGAGGAGATCGCGCTGCTGCGCGCCCACGGGCACGGCGTGCGCGAGATCGCCCGCCGGATCGGGCGGGACCCGAGCACGATCTCTCGAGAGCTGCGACGCAACGCCGCCACCCGCGGCAGCAGACCGCACTACCGCGCCACGGTGGCGCAGTGGAAGGCCCAGCAGGCCGCGAAGCGACCCAAGACCGCCAAGCTCGTGGTCAACGACCGGTTGCGCGAGTACGTGCAGGACCGGCTCTCCAGCAACGTCCGCCGACTCGACGGCACCGCCGTCGCCGGCCCGAAGACGCCGGCGTGGAAGGGGCTGAACAAGCCCCATCGCCAGGACCGACGTTGGGCGACGGCGTGGAGCCCGCAGCAGATCTCTCACCGTCTGCAGGTGGACTTCCCTGATGATGAGTCCATGCGCATCAGCCCAGAAGCGATCTACCAGTCGCTGTTCATCCAGGGACGCGGTGCGCTGAAGCGGGAGTTGGTCACCTGCCTGCGCACCGGCCGGGCGCTGCGGGAGCCGCGGGCGCGTTCGCGCAGCAAGCCGCAGGGTCATGTCACCGCGGACGTGGTGCTCAGTCAGCGACCGGCTGAGGCCGATGACCGGGCGGTTCCTGGGCACTGGGAAGGAGATCTGATCATCGGGATGGGACGCTCGGCGATCGGGACGTTGGTGGAACGCAGCAGCCGCTCCACGGTGCTGGTGCACCTGCCTCCACGGTGCTGGTGCACCTGCCTCCACGGTGCTGGTGCACCTGCCTCCACGGTGCTGGTGCACCTGCCCCGCCTGGAGGGGTACGGCGAAGTGGAGCCGGTGAACACGGCCCTGCCCTGGGCGGCTACGGGGCTGTGGCGATGAACGCCGGGCTGACGGCGGCGCTGGCGCAGCTGCCGCAGCAGTTGCGCCAGACCCTCACCTGGGACCGCGGAAAGGAGCTGTCTGCGCACGCCCGGTTCGCGCTGGAGACGGGTACGAAGGTGTTCTTCGCCGACCCGCATTCGCCGTGGCAGCGGCCGACGAACGAGAACACCAATGGGCTGTGGACTGGACCCGCCTACGCAACCACCAGCACCAGCCCGTCACCTTGACCTGGCAACGAGACGGGGCACGAACTTCAGCCGCAGATCACTAGGTCGGCTGGTCGTAGCACGGCCCGTAGCGGGACGCGGCGTGCTGCCGGATGCTCGCGGTGCGGGCGGCGAAGTCCGCGCCGGTGAACCCCGCGGTGTGGCGGTAGGTGTAGGTGCTCGTCACCGCGAAGGGGTCGAGGAGGCCCGTGGGGACGCGACCGCCGGCGGGGTGGCGGTGCACGTGCCAGGGCGCGCGGCTGAAGTTGCGCCGTTTCAGGTACCCCGGGCTGCTGATCCCCGCGGCGGCGTCCACCCAGAGGTCGTCGATCATCTCGAATGCGTGCCGCGCCTCGTTGGGGTTCTGCACGTTCAGGCTCGTCAGCAGTTCGCGGCACCGCTCCTCGGCGGCCGCGGGGAAGCGCCCCCCGGCTCGCAGGGCGCGGGCCGCCACGACGGTGCCGAGGTGATTGGAGCACAGGTCCTCCGGGGAGAACGACGAGTTGTGCATCCCGACCGCGTACGTCAGGTCGTAGCTGAAGATCTCGTGGGCGAGGGCGTCGTCGTAGGCGATGCTGCGGGCCAGCTCCAGCCACTCCCCGGCGGGCGCGGTGCCGGTGAGGGTGGCCGTCCCCTCGGCGGTGGTCACCCGGGTGCCGGCGGCGCCCCGTGCGGCGTGGATGGCCTGGTAGGCGTAGGCGGTGACGTCCACGACGGCGTAGAGGTGGCCGAGGTCCACGAACCCCACCGCGCCGGTGAACACGATCCCCGGGGTCCGCGAGCCGTACCCGCCGTACTCGAGGGTGGGGCCGGTCCCCCGCACGGCCCGCCCGCGCAGCGCGGCGGCGCGCAGCATGCAGCAGCCACGTGCGAGGGGCACCGGGTGCCGCAGCGCCGGCACCGGGGGCGCCGGCACCGGGACCGGGGTCGGTGTGGGCGCGGGTGCAGGCGGGGTCACCGGGACCGGCGGCGGTGTCGCCCGGGCCGGTGG
>NZ_JAAALM010000520.1 GCF_009906395.1 Kineococcus indalonis | reverse complement strand
AGATGTTTATAAAGAGACAGGCGCCGCACCGCCGGCCCCCTGCACGCCTCGACCGGCCCGTCCGTCGAGGCCACCCGCGTCCTGCAGCTCGTGGACGTCCTGCGCTCGCGCTGGAGCCGGGTCGGGGCGGACATCGCCACCCGGCTGCGCCCCGGCGTGGACGAGGCCGCGCTGGACGCGGTCGAGCGCCAGCTGGGCCTGCTCGTGCCGCGCGCCGCGCGCGCCTGGTGGCGCTCGGTCGACGGCGTGGAGCCCGTGCGCACCCGCTACCGCAGCAGCGCCCCCACGGTCGGGCCGGGCGGCTGGGTGCCGCTGGGCCTGCAGGACGCCGTGCGCCGCGCCACCGGCCAGGGCCCCGGGCCCGGCGCCCCGCCCGGGCTGCTGCCGCTGTTCGCCCGCGACGAGGAGCTGCTGACGGTGCGGCTGGGCTCGTCCTCCGCGCAGGTCGAGCTCGTCGTCCTCGACGACGCCGGGGAGGGCTGGCAGCACGGCTGGCGGGTGCCGCTGGAGCTGCTGCTGTCCACGTGGGCGGACGCCCTGCTGGCGGCGGTGGTGTGGCTGCCCGACGCCCACGACTGGGTGGTGGACCCCTTCGCCCGCCAGGCGCTGCCCAACGCGCACCTGCTCGACTGACCGCCCGCACCCGGCACGGCACGACGCCCCGGCCGCTGGCCGGGGCGTCGTCCTGCGCCGGGGGTGCCGAGGGTGCTCGGCAGGGTCAGCCGGCCTCGCGGGCCCGGCGGCGGGCGCTGAGCTCGTCGGCGAGGACCACCGCGGGGGCGGCCACCTCGGTGCGCTCGGCGGGGCGCTCGCTGGGCAGCGAGGCCAGCTCGCCCTCCACCTCGCGCCACACGCGCCCGACGGCGATGCCGAAGACGCCCTGCCCGCCCTGCACGAGGTCGATGACCTCGTCGGCGGAGGTGCACTCGTACACGCTGGCGCCGTCGCTCATGAGGGTGATCTGCGCCAGGTCGTCCACCCCGCGCTCGCGCAGGTGGGTCACCGCGGTGCGGATCTGGTGCAGGGAGACGCCGGTGTCCAGCAGCCGCTTGACCACCTTGAGCACGAGGATGTCGCGGAAGCCGTACAGGCGCTGCGAACCCGAGCCCGAGGCGCTGCGCACGCTCGGCTCCACCAGGCCGGTGCGCGCCCAGTAGTCCAGCTGCCGGTAGGTGATGCCGGCCGCCTTGCACGCGGTGATGCCGCGGTAGCCGACCTCCTCGTCGAGGTCGGGCAGGTCCTCGGCGAACAGGAGACCCTGCGCGGGGACCGGCTCCTTGCCGTGCGACGACCCCGCGTCCGCCTCGCCTCTGCTCACGCCGGCCTCCTCCTCATCGCCCCGGTCCGATCGTCGGTGCCGTGCCGACCGGGAGCGTCCTGTCAACTGACCGTAGAGTCGCACCCGCGGAGCGTCAACGAGGCGCGCGGCGCGGCGCCCGCCGAACCGCGGTTCACCGGTCCGAGCCCGAGCCCGACTCGAAGTCCTCGGGGGTGATGTGGTCGAGGAACTCGCGGAACTTCTCGACCTCGTCCTCGTCCTCGTCGGGGACCGGCACGCCCCCGGAGTCGAGGACCTCGTCGGCGCTCACGATGGGGCACCCCACGCGCAGCGCCAGGGCGATCGCGTCGGAGGTGCGCGAGCTGACCGTCGCCCCGCCGTCGAAGGCCAGCTCCGCGAAGTAGACGTTGTCGCGCACCTCGACGATGCGCACCTCCTCCAGGCGCCGGCCCAGGGCCGCGATGACGTCCTTGAGGAGGTCGTGGGTCAGCGGCCGCGGGGGCACCACGCCCTGCTGGGCGAAGGCGATGGCGCTGGCCTCGGGGGCGCCGATCCAGATGGGCAGGTAGCGGTCCCCGTCCCTCTCGCGCAGCAGCACGATGGGGTTGTTGGAGGGCATCTCGACCCTGACGCCGATGACATCGAGCGCGCGCACCTGCTCACCGTACCCCTCCGGCGGCCCCGGCGGCGGTCGGCGCCGCCGACCCGCCGGTGACCGCGCCGTGATCAGCCCGTGACGCGCCCGAGGGCGCCCGCCACCAGGGCGGTGTGCAGGCGCAGGCACGCGGCGGCGATCTCCCGGGCCACCTGCTCGGCGCGCGCGGCGGAGTCCGCCGAGCGCTGGCGCTGCAGCGGCGCGGCCACCTGCTCCGCCAGCGCGACCTCGCGGTCCGCGGCCGTGCGGAACACGCGCAGGTGCCGGGCCTCGATGCCGTGCGCGGCCAGCGTCGCCGCCGCCCGCAGCACCTCCAGCGCCTCCCCGTCGTACCAGGGCCCGCCGGGCGCCGGCGCCAGCACGCCGAAGCCCTCCAGGGCGTCCAGCAGCTCCGCCTGCACGCCGGACTCGCGCAGCAGCTCCGAGCGGGTCAGCCGCAGCCGGGCCGCGCGCCCGTCGAAGCGCTCGGCGGCCGGCACCGCCGCGGGCACCGCCTCCGGCGCGCGCGGGGCGCCGCCGGGGTGCTCCGGCGGCTCCAGGCCGCGGTCGATGGCCTGCAGGTTCTCGCGGATCACGCGCAGCGGCAGGTAGTGGTCGCGCTGCGCGCTGAGCACGTAGCGCAGCCGGTCCACGTCCGAGGAGGAGAACTTGCGGTAGCCCGCGGCGGTGCGCCGCGGCTCCACCAGGCCCTGCTCCTCCAGGAAGCGGATCTTGGAGATCGTCACCTCGGGGTAGTCCGGCGACAGCAGCGCCATGACCTCCCCGATCGTCATGCGCGGCGCGTCGGGGTCGAACGCGCCCGCCCGCGAGGTCGCCG
>NZ_JAAALM010000051.1 GCF_009906395.1 Kineococcus indalonis | reverse complement strand
GTGCAGCTGCCCGAGCCCGCCACCTCGTCCGCGCCGCCGGTGGCGGGCTCGGGCAGCTGCACGCCCTCCCCCGGCCCGGGCGACGCGGGGGGCTCGGGGCGCTGGGAGGGCTCGGGGGGCTCAGCCGGCACGGACGGCGCTCCCGGCGCTGACGAGCACCCGGTCGGCCCCCGCGCCGCGCAGCGCGTCGGGCACGTCCTCGGGCACCGCGGCGGTCACCAGGACCTGCTCGGCGCCGGCGACCACCCCCGCCAGCCGCTCGCGGCGGCCGGTGTCCAGCTCGGCGAAGACGTCGTCGAGCACGAGCACCGGCCCGCCGGGGTCGCTCATGGCGTCGTCCTCCAGCAGCAGCCGGTAGCTGGCCAGGCGCAGGCCCAGCGCCACCGACCAGCTCTCCCCGTGGCTGGCGTAGCCCTTGGCGGGCATCCCGCCCAGCGTCAGCACGAGGTCGTCGCGGTGCGGGCCGACCAGGCACACCCCGCGCTCCAGCTCCGCCTTGCGCTGCTCGCCCGCCGCCTCCAGCAGCGCCGCGCGCAGCTCGGCGCGGGTGGGCACCGCGCCGCCGGGGGTGGTGGCCACCCCCTCCGCCAGCAGCGGCAGCGAGGAGCGGTAGCCCAGCTCCAGCTCGCCCTGCCCGCTGCTGACGGCGTGGTACGCCTCCCCCGCCGGCGCGCGCAGGTCCACCAGCAGCGCCAGGCGCGCCGCCAGCAGCTCCGCGCCGACCTCGGCGAGGTGCTCGTCCCACACGTCCAGCGTGGACACGTCCCCGCGGCCGCCGCGCAGGGCGGCGCCGGCGGACTTCAGCAGCGCGGTGCGCTGGCGCACCACGCGCTCGTAGTCGCTGCGCACGCCCGCCACCCGCGGCCAGCGGGTGACGAGCAGGTCGTCCAGGTAGCGCCGGCGCCCGTCCGGGTCGCCCTTGACGAGCGCGAGGTCCTCCGGGGCGAAGAGGACCGTGCGCAGCACCCCGAGCACCTCGCGGGTGCGGCGCACGGGGGCGCTGTTCAGCCGCGCCCGGTTGGCGCGGCCGGGCGTGATCTCCAGCTCGACCAGCGCCCGGCGCTCCCCGCGCACCAGCTGCGCGCGCACCACGGCGCGCTCCGCCCCCTGCCGCACCAGCGGCGCGTCGCCCGGGACCCGGTGGCTGCCGAGCGTGGCGACGTACCCGATCGCCTCGACGAGGTTCGTCTTGCCCTGCCCGTTCAGGCCCGTGAACGTCGTCGTGCCCGGCCGCAGCTCCAGCTCCAAGGCCGGGTACGAGCGGAAGTCGACGAGGGAGAGGTGCGCGACGTGCACGCGAGCCCGTGACCTAGCTGACGGAGCCGGTGCCGGAGGACGGACCGGCCTGGGCCACGGCGTGCCCGCCGAACTGGTTGCGCAGCGCGGCGACCGCCTTGATCGAGGGCGAGTCCTCCTGGCGGGAGGAGAAGCGCGCGAACAGGGCCGCGGCGAGCACCGGCATGGGCACGGCGTTCTCGATGGCCTGCTCCAGGGTCCAGCGGCCCTCGCCGGAGTCCTGGGCGTAGCCGCGGATGTTGTCCAGCTTGGGGTCCTCCTCCAGGGCGCGGACCATGAGGTCCAGCAGCCAGGAGCGCACCACGGTGCCGCGCGTCCACGCCTTGAAGACGGCGGGGACGTCGCTGATGATCCCCTTGGCCTCGAGCAGCTCGTAGCCCTCGGCGTAGGCGTGCATCAGGCCGTACTCGATGCCGTTGTGGACCATCTTGGAGTAGTGGCCCGCGCCGACGCCGCCGGCGTGCACGAAGCCCTCCTCGCGCGGGCCCTCCGGGCGCAGCGCGTCGAAGATCGGCAGCGCCAGCTCGACGTGCTTCTTGGGGCCGCCGACCATGAGGCCGTAGCCGTTGTCCTTGCCCCACACGCCGCCGGAGACGCCGCAGTCCAGGTAGCCGGTGCCGCGCTCGGCGAGCAGCGTGGAGTTGACCTCGTCGTCGGTCCACTTGGAGTTGCCGCCGTCGATCACCAGGTCGCCGTCGCCCAGCAGCGGGGCGAGGTTGGCGACGGTGTCGCGCGTGATCCTCCCCGAGGGGACCATCACCCACACGACCTTCGGCGAGGGCAGCGCCTCGACGAGCGCGGCCAGCGAGGGGACGTCGGTGACGTCCGGGTTGGGGTCGTACCCCGTGACCTCGATGCCCTTCTCGCGCAGCCGGGCGCGCATGTTGCCGCCCATCTTCCCGAGACCGACGAGTCCGATGTGCATCTGGACGACCCTTCCTTCCCCGGCTGACCGGGGTTCGCGTGCGTGCCGGCTCAACCGGCGAGACGGACCGGCATCAGCAGGTACCGGTAGCTGTCGTCGTCCTCCCCGTCGAGCTCCGCCTGGCCGGTGATGACGGCCGGGCGGGTCGGCTGGGTGAACGACAGGCGGGCGAAGGGGGCGGTCAGGGCCCCCAGCCCGTCGAGCAGGAACTGCGGGTTGAAGGCGATGGCGATGGCCTCGCCGACGAGGGACGCCTCGAGGGCCTCCGTCGCCTGCGCGTCCTCGCCCTGGCCCGCTTCCAAGGACAGCACGCCGTCCTCGAAGCGCAAGCGCACGGGCGTGTTGCGCTCGGCCACCAGCGCCACGCGCTTGACGGCCTCGACGAGGGCGGACGTGGACACCACGGCGTGCGTGGGGGACTCGGCGGGGAACAGCGCCCGCACCTTGGGGTACTCGCCGTCCACGAGCAGCGAGGTGGACTGCCGGCCCTCGGCCTGGAAGCCGATGAGGTCGGCGGTGCCGTCGGCCAGGCCGACCCGCAGCGTGCTCGTGCTGCCCAGCGAGCGGGCGACGTCCGAGAGGGTGCGCGCGCGCACCAGCGCGGTCGTGGAGAAGTCGGGGGTGGCGGGGTTCCAGCGCAGCTCGCGCACCGCCAGCCGGTAGCGGTCGGTGGCCAGCAGCGTCAGCCGGCCGCCCTCGATCTCCAGGCGCACGCCCGTGAGGATCGGCAGGGTCTCGTCGCGGCTGGCCGCGATGGTGACCTGCGCGACGGCCTCGGTGAACTCCGCGCCGGGCACCGTGCCGGACTCCGAGGGCATCACCGGCAGCGCGGGGTACTCGTCGACGGTCATCGTCAGCAGCGTGAAGCGGCTCGCGCCGCAGGTGACGACGACCTTCGAGCCCTCGGTGGTCAGGGTCACGGGCCGCGGCGGCAGGCTGCGGGAGATGTCGGCGAGCAGGCGCCCGGAGACGAGGACCTTGCCGCCGGTGCGCACCTCCGCGGGCACCTCCACGCGGGCGGAGACCTCGTAGTCGAAGGTCGACAGCCGCAGCGTGCCGTCGTCGCCGGCCTCCAGGAGCACGCCGGCCAGCACGGGCACCGGCGGCCGCGAGGGCAGAGCCCGGGCCGCCCACGCGACGGCCTCGGCCAGCACGTCGCGCTCGACCTGCAACTCCACCAGGCACCGCCTCCCGCCGAGTCCACCTCGTCCGCACCCGCCCGCAGCACGGGCGCCTCCCGACAGTAGTGGAGAGCCCGGGCGCGGGTGCAGGCGGCCGTCCACCGCCCGTCCACACGTCCACCGGGGCCCGTCAGGGCCCTCCAGGCCGCTCTCCCCGCCCCCGTCCCCAGCAGGTGTCCACACCTCTCGTGGGCTGACGGATCGAGTGGTGGAGGTGTTCATCGTCGTAGTCGCCCTTGTGCAGCCTGTGGACGGCGCGGCGTCGCCGCAGGTCAGGGGTCGTTCGGACCCCGCGCGGGCGTGTGGACCGCCTGCGGACGCGCACCCCGGTCCGTCCACAGGCCCGTGGACGGCGCAGCGGGCGTCCACCGCCGTCCCCAGGTCGTCCCGGGCGCGTCCACGCGTCGTCCACCGCGTCGTCCACCGCTGGGGACGTCGGTGTCCACACGGCTGTCCCCAGCGTGTGGACACCCGTGGACAACGGCCCCGCGCCCGTGGGGGAATGTGCAGGAACCTGTGCAAAAACCGTTTTCCGCGGCGTTCTGCGGTGGACGACCGTGACCCGGACGCACGAGGGCCCCCGCACCGACCGGTGCGGGGGCCCTCAACGGTGCACAGGGGTGGGGAAAGCCTGTGGACGGGGAGGCGTTCCTGGGGACGGCGCGCCCTCGCGCCGCCCGTCAGGCGCCGGCCTGCTTCTTGATGCGGTTCGTCAGCTCCGTCACCTGGTTGTAGGTGCTGCGCCGCTCCGCCATCTGCTGCTTGATCTTGCGCTCGGCGTGCATGACGGTGGTGTGGTCCCGGCCGCCGAAGTGCTGGCCGATCTTCGGCAGCGACAGCTCCGTCAGCTCCCGGCACAGGTACATCGCGATCTGCCGGGCCGTCACCAGCGTGCGCGAGCGCGAAGTGCCGCACAGGTCCTCCAGCGTGACGCTGAAGTACGACGCCGTCTGCCCCATGATCGCCGCCGCGGTGATCTCCGGCGTCTCGTCGTTGGGGATCAGGTCGCGCAGCACGATCTCCGCCAGCTGCATGTCCACCGGCTGGCGGTTCAGGCTCGCGAACGCCGTCACCCGGATCAGCGCGCCCTCCAGCTCCCGGATGTTCGAGGAGATCTTGGAGGCGATGTACTCGTTGACGTCGTCGGGCACCTCCAGGCGCTCCCCGATCGCCTTCTTGCGCAGGATCGCGATGCGCGTCTCGAGGTCCGGGGGCTGCACGTCCGTGATCAGGCCCCACTCGAAGCGGCTGCGCATCCGCTCCTCGAAGCCCGACAGCTGCTTGGGCGGCAGGTCGGAGGTGATCACGACCTGCTTGCTGGCGTTGTGCAGCGTGTTGAAGGTGTGGAAGAACTCCTCCTGCGTCTGCACCTTGTTCGACAGGAACTGGATGTCGTCGATGAGCAGCACGTCGACGTCGCGGTACCGGCGCTGGAACGCCTGGGCCTTGTCGTCGCGGATGGAGTTGATGAAGTCGTTGGTGAACTCCTCGGAGTTCACGTAGCGCACCTGCACGCCCGGGTAGAGGTTCTGCGCGTAGTGCCCGATGGCGTGCAGCAGGTGCGTCTTGCCCAGCCCGGACTCGCCGTAGATGAACAGCGGGTTGTAGGCCTTCGCCGGCGCCTCGGCCACCGCCACCGCCGCCGCGTGCGCGAAGCGGTTGCTGGCGCCGATGACGAAGGTCTCGAAGATGTACTTCGGGTTCAGCCGCGCGTTCTCGCCCTTGCCGCCCGGCCGCGCCCGCGAGGCCTGCCGGCCCGTGCCCGGGCCGCGGTCCACCTTGAAGCCGGTGAAGAGCAGGTCCGGGTCGGAGTCGTCCAGCGACGCCTCGTCCTCCGCGGTCGTGGCCAGCCGCCCGCCGCCGAGCAGGCCCTCCCCCTCGACGTCCAGGCCCGGCACCGCCGGCACCCGCTCGCGCTCCAGGCTCGACAGGCCCTCCCCCGTGGTGCTGCCCTGGTGCTCACCGGTCAGCTCCGGGGCCAGGGTCTGCCCGATCGAGGGGTCCACCGTGACCGCCAGGCGCACCGTCGTGCCCAGCTGCTCGCTCAGCGCGCGGGTCAGCGGCTCGCGGACCTTCTGCTCGATGACCTCCTTGGTGAGGTCGTTGGGCACCGCCAGCAGCGCCGTGCCGTCCAGCAGGCCCAGCGGCCGCGTCAGCCGCACGAACGCGCGCTGGTGGGGCGTGACGCCGCCCTCGTCGAGCTGCGCGACAGCGCGCTCCCAGACGTCGGGGAAGTTACCCCGGTCGGTCTCCACTCGAGCCATCTCCCGTCGTGCCCGGTCCGATCGACGGGCCTCGTCCACACCTCTGTCCACACACTGTGCACGACGGCGGGGTAGGACGAGGCACCCCTCTTCGTGCGCCGGGATCGGCGGGGGCGTCGGCAGTCGGGCTGGACCGTAACAACGGCGGCGGTCGCCGTTCAAGTGCCGTCCCACCGCCGGCCACCTGGACGGGTGGTGCGGGTGGGCCGGGACCGGCCGCGGGCCCCTCGCGAGGCCGCCGCCGGGTGGTCGCCCCCGCGCTTTGACCGCGGTGGGGCCGCCACCGTACCCTGCTGGGGATTGTGCTCCGCGGCCACCCGCCGGTGCGCCGACCCCTCGGCCGCCACCGGTGGCCGACGGCGGAGCCCCGGCCTTCCAGCGAGCATGGAGAACTGACGTGAGCAAGCGCACCTTCCAGCCGAACAACCGTCGGCGGGCCAAGACGCACGGCTTCCGCCTGCGCATGCGCACCCGCGCCGGCCGCGCCATCCTCTCCGCGCGCCGCGCCAAGGGCCGCGCGCAGCTGTCCGCCTGAGCATCACCCCCACCCGCGGCACCCTGTGCTGCCCGCAGCGCACCGCCTGAGGTCGCGGGACGACTTCACCGTCGCCCTGCGCGGCGGTGTGCGCACCGGCACCCGGCACCTGGTCCTGCACTGGGCGCAGACCGACGAAGCCCACCCCACGAGGGTGGGCTTCGTCGTGTCCAAGGCCGTCGGCAACTCCGTCGTCCGGCACCGCACCCAGCGCCGGCTGCGCCACCTGGCCGCCGACCGACTGCCGGTGCTGCCGGCCGACGGGGGGCTGCTGGTGGTGCGGGCCCTGCCCGCGGCCGCCGGCGCCACCTCCGCCGACCTCGCCGCCGACGTCGACCGCGGGCTGCGCCGCCTCGGCCTCACCGCCCGGTGAGCGGCGTGGACGGCACGCCGTCGCAGCAGCCGCCCGGACCGCGCCCACGGGCGTGGTGGCACCCCCTGCGCTGGCCGGCGCTGCTGCTGGTCGTGCTCGTGAAGGTCTACCAGTACACGCTCTCCCCCGTGCTGGGGCCGACGTGCCGCTTCTACCCGTCCTGCTCGGCGTACGCCGTCGAGGCCCTGCGCACCCGCGGGGCGCTGGTCGGGACCTGGTTGACCGTCCGTCGACTCCTGCGCTGCCACCCGTGGAACCCTGGTGGGGTCGACCCCGTTCCGCCCAGGAGCCCCTCAGGGCGGGGACAGCACCGATGAGGGCGCACTGCCCGTCTGGAGAGGATTGACCGCACGATGATGGAGTTCTTCTACGACCTCTTGCACCCCATCCAGTGGGTCGTCGCATGGATCATGGTGCGGTTCCACGACCTGTTCACCGCGATCGGCCTGGACCCGGCGGGCGGTGCGGCGTGGTCCCTCTCGATCGTCGGCCTCGTCGTCGTCATCCGCATCCTGCTGATCCCGCTGTTCGTCAAGCAGATCAAGGCCATGCGGGGGATGCAGGTCATCCAGCCCGAGATGCGCAAGATCCAGCAGAAGTACAAGGGCAAGACCGATCCTGCCAGCCGTCAGGCGATGCAGCAGGAGATGATGGCCCTGTACCGCACCTCGGGCACCAACCCGATGGCGAGCTGCCTGCCGATCCTGCTGCAGTCCCCGATCTTCTTCGCCCTCTTCCACACCCTCAACGGCATCGGCAAGGGCGAGACCGTCGGCCCGCTGAACGCCGAGCTGGTGGAGCAGGCCGACAACGCGACCATCTTCGGCTCGCAGCTGTCGGACATCTTCCTGCGCTCCTGGGGCGACGGGGACTGGAACACGATCGTCCTCACCGCGGTGATGATCGTGCTGATGTCTCTGTCGCAGTTCATCACCCAGCGGCAGCTCATGGCGAAGAACACGTCCTCGGCCTCGATGCAGGACAACCCGTTCGCGCAGCAGCAGAAGCTGATGCTGTACATCCTGCCGATCATCTTCGCCGTCTCCGGCGTCAACTTCCCCATCGGCGTCCTCCTCTACTGGCTGACGACCAACGTGTGGTCTATGGGGCAGCAGTTCTTCGTGATCCGCCGGATGCCCAACCCCGGCTCGCTCGCCGAGAAGGAGCTGCAGGAGCGTCGTGCCCGTCGCGCCGCCCGCCGCGGCCACGTCCTGCCCACCACCGGCGAGGTCACCGGCACCACCGCCGTCGCCGACCACACCCCCGCCGCCACGCCCGTGCGCCGCCAGCGTCAGCAGCCCAAGCGCGGCGGCAGCCGGGAGAACCGCCGGCCCAGCGGCTCCGGGGGCGCGCGCCCGGACCAGCGCCGCGGCAACCGCTGACACGACCCACCACGAACGACCGAGGAGGACCACGGGTGAACGGCACGACCGGCGCAGTGGAGACGGACGTCGACGAGGCCGCGGTCGAGGAGACCGCCCGTCCCGCGCAGCGCACCGGTGGCGCGGCCAAGCGCCTGGAGGAGGAGGGCGACATCGCCGCCGACTACCTCGAGGAGCTGCTGGACATCGCCGACCTGGACGGCGACATCGACATCGACATCGAGAACGGGCGCGCGTCGGTGGCCGTCGTGGCCGACGAGGCGAGCACCCCGGCCCTCAAGCGCCTCGTCGGCAAGGACGGCGAGGTGCTCGAGGCCCTGCAGGAGCTGACCCGCCTGGCCGTGCAGGCCCAGACGGGCGACCGCACCCGCCTGCTGCTGGACGTGGCCGGGCACCGGGCCGGCAAGCGCTCCGCGCTGGAGTCGCTGGCGCAGGAGGTGTGCGAGCGCGTGCGCACCAGCGGCGAGCCCGAGCACCTGGAGCCCATGTCGGCCTTCGAGCGCAAGGTCGTCCACGACGCCGTCGCGCTGCTGGGGATGACCAGCGAGTCCGAGGGGCAGGAGCCGCAGCGGCACGTCGTCGTCCTCCCGGCCGCCGCCGAGAGCGCCGACACCGAGGGCGCCGAGGGTGGCGACACCGAGGACACGCAGGACAGCGCCGCCGGGTGAGCGGTGACGCGCCACCCGGCGGATAGGGTGGCCGGGTGCTGGACGAGGTTCCCGAGGGCGGTGGCGTTTCACGTGAAACGCCACCGCCCTCTGTCATCCCCCCCGCCGCGGCGGCGGTGTTCGGCGACCAGCTGGACGCCGCGACCGCCTACCACGACTTCCTCGCGACATCGGGGGTCGAGCGCGGCCTCATCGGCCCGCGCGAAGTCCCCCGCCTGTGGGAACGCCACCTGCTCAACTGCGCCCACCTCGGTGAGCTCGTCGAGCTCGGCGAGAGCGTCGTCGACGTCGGCTCGGGGGCGGGTCTGCCCGGCATCCCGCTGGCGCTGGCCCGCCCGGACCTGCGCGTGCAGCTCGTCGAGCCCTTGGAGCGGCGCTACACCTTCCTGCGGGAGGTGATCCGCGAGACCGGGTTGGGCGACCGCGTCGCCGTCGCGCGCGGGCGCGCCGAGGACGTCGCCGGCGAGTTCTCCGGGGGCGTGGTCACCGCCCGCGCCGTCGCGCCGCTCGCCACCCTGTACCGGTGGACCCTCCCGCTGTGCCGGCCCGGCGGGCACCTGCTGGCCATCAAGGGCCGATCCGCCGCCGACGAGATCGCCGCCGCCACCGACGTGCTGGCCGAGCTCGGCATCACGAGCACGCCCGAGGTCGTCCACTGCGGCCCGGAGGGCGACGAGGGCACCACGGTGGTCCGCCTCGCCCGCGGCGACCAGCCGCTGCGCCGTCGTCCGGTCCGCGCTCCGCGCACCTCCACCAGCAACCGGCGTCCCCGGACACCGCGCACCACGGGAAGGAAGAAGGCGTGACGCAACTGGGGTGGTTCGGCGCCCTCCGATCGGCCTCCTCGCGGGGACTCGGCTGGCTGGGGCGCACGACGGAATCCATGAACCCCGAGGTTCCACGTGAAACATCGCCGGGGAACGCGCCGGGCGGTGCGGAGAGCGGCGCGGAGGGCCGGGCGCTGCAGGTGCCCCGTCCCGCGCCCTCGGTCGGAGCGCCGCCCCGGACCGCGAGCGAGCCGGTCGAGCCGGTCGCGCCGGTCGCGCCGACCGAGCAGGTCGAGGCGAGCGAGCGGGTCGAGGGGACCGGGCGGATCGAGGCGTCTCCGGTGAACCCGGCGCCCGTGCTCACCGCCCCGGCTGCTCCGCCCGTTCCCGAGGTGCCGGTCGAGGACACGGAACCCGCACCTGAGGTCGTCGTTCCACGTGAAACAGCGCTGCCGCCAGCCGCCGCCGCGACGGCGCCGGCGGAGGAGTCGTCCGTGAACCCGCCGTCCCTCCTCGGCGTGCCCGGTGGCCCGGTCACCACGCCGGGGGCCGAGGAAGAAGTGGGCTTCGCCGCGGAGCTGACGAGCGTTCCACGTGAAACACCGCGCGCCGTGGTGGCCGAACGCTTCCCGCGCCCGGTGGAGACGCGCATCCTCACCATCGCCAACCAGAAGGGCGGCGTCGGCAAGACGACCACCGCCGTGAACCTGGCGGCGGCGCTCTCGGCCGCCGGCCTGAAGGTGCTCGTGCTCGACCTGGACCCGCAGGGCAACGCCTCGACCGCCCTCGGCATCGAGCACCACGCGGAGGTGCCCGGCGTCTACGAGGTGCTGGTGGAGGGCAAGGCGCTCGCCGAGGTCGTCCAGCGCTGCGAAGAGGCGCCGGACCTGTGGTGCGCCCCGGCGACGGTGGACCTGGCCGGCGCGGAGATCGAGCTCGTCTCGATGGTGGCCCGCGAGTCGCGCCTGCAGCGGGCGCTGCAGAAGTACCTGAAGTCCGTGGAGCGCAACGGCGAGGGCCGCGTCGACTACGTCCTCATCGACTGCCCGCCCAGCCTGGGCCTGCTGACCATCAACGCCTTCGTGGCGGCGCCCGAGGTGCTCATCCCCATCCAGTGCGAGTACTACGCGCTGGAGGGCCTGAGTCAGCTCCTGGCGAACATCGAGCTCATCCAGGAGCACCTCAACCCGGACCTGACGGTGTCGACGATCCTGCTCACCATGTACGACGGGCGCACCCGCCTGGCCGCGCAGGTGGTCGAGGAGGTGCGCCAGCACTTCGGCGAGCAGGTGCTGCGCGCCCTCGTGCCGCGTTCGGTGCGCATCTCGGAGGCGCCCAGTCACGGGCAGACGGTGATGTCGTACGACCCGCTGTCCTCCGGGGCGCTGGCCTACCTGCAGGCGGCGCGGGAGATCGCCCAGCGCGGTGCGAGCCCGGCGGAGACGGCCGGTGCGGCGGCGGAGGAGCGGGGGGGCGCGGCGGAGGCCGCGCAGGCGAGCGACCCCTGGTCGCGGTGGAGCGATGGAACGGGCAGCCGGCGCGGTGTCGCGTCGCGGGAAGGTGGAGCGTGAGCGAGAAGCGGCGTGGGCTCGGGCGTGGTCTGGGCGCGCTGATCCCCAGCGGGGCGACCGCACCGTCGGCCGCGCGCGGCGGGGCCTCGGCCCCGCCGCCCGTGATGCGGCCCGGCGCGCGGCCGGTGGACCTGTTCTTCGACCAGACGACCGCGCGCGTGCCGCGCCCGCTGGAGGAGCCCGACGAGCCGGTCGCGCCCGCCGCGCCGGAGGAGCCTGCCGATCGGGGCGCCGCGCCGGCGGCCACCGAGCCCGGTGCGCCCGCGGAGCAGGAGCGGCCCGCGGACGCCCCCGAGCCCGCCGAGGTCGTCGGCCCCGACCAGGACCCGTCCGCAGCCCCGGTCGAGCCACCCGCGGGCACCCCCGGGGAGACCCTCACCGACGTGGCGGCCCCGGGAGCCCCCGCGGGCGCCGCCCCCGCCGGCGCGCCCGAGGCGCCGGACGCGCAAGACGTGGCGGACCGGCCGGAGGGCGGGGCCGCGGGGGAGCCGGTGGACGAGCCGGCGCAGGACGGCCTGCTGCCCGTGCCCGGTGCCCGCTTCGCCGAGGTGCCGATCACGGCGATCGTGCCCAACCCGCGCCAGCCGCGCACCGTCTTCGACGAGGACGAGCTGGCCGAGCTGGTGCACTCCATCGGCGAGATCGGCGTGCTGCAGCCGATCGTCGTGCGCCCCGTGGAGGCGGCCGAGGACGGCTCCCCGCGCTTCGAGCTCGTCATGGGCGAGCGGCGCTGGCGCGCCTCCACCGAGGCGGGGCTGACGTCGATCCCCGCCATCGTGCGCGAGACCGCCGACGACGACCTCCTGCGCGACGCGCTGCTGGAGAACCTGCACCGCAGCCAGCTCAACCCGCTGGAGGAGGCCGCCGCCTACCAGCAGCTCCTCGACGACTTCGGCTGCACCCACGAGGAGCTGGCCTCCCGCATCGGGCGCTCCCGGCCGCAGATCAGCAACACGCTGCGGCTGATGAAGCTGCCGCCGCTGGTGCAGCGGCGCGTCGCCGCCGGCGTGCTCAGCGCCGGGCACGCCCGCGCGCTGCTGGCCCTGGAGGACGGCGGGGCCATGGAGCGCCTCGCGCAGCGCATCGTCGCCGAGGGGCTGTCCGTGCGGGCCGTCGAGGAGGTCATCGCCGTCGGCGACGCGGACTCCGCGCCGCGCCGGCGCGGCCCGGCCCAGCCGCGCCCGGAGCTGGAGTCGCGCGCCTCCCGCCTCGGCGACCGCCTCGACACCCGCGTGCGCATCAGCATGGGCCGCAGCCGCGGCCGGCTGACGGTGGACTTCGCGGGCCTGGAGGACCTCGACCGCATCCTGCGGCTGCTGGAGCCCTCCGCCGACGCCTGAGCGCGGAGCGCCGGGCACGACGACGGGGAGGGGACCACCGTGGTCCCCTCCCCGTCGTCGTGCTCAGCGCAGCGCCGTGTCCACCAGCCCGCGGTACACCGCGTCCAGGTCCAGGCCCGCGGCGAGCACCGCCTGCGGCAGCAGCGAGGTCTCCGTGGTGCCCGGCGCCGCGTTGGCCTCCAGGAACACCGGCTCGCCGTCCTCGCGCACCACCAGGTCCACCCGGGACAGGTGCCGCAGCCCCAGCGCCTCGTGGGCCGTGCGGGCCGCGTCCGCCACCCGCCGCGCCACCGGCTCCGGCAGCCGCGCCGGGGCGAAGAACTCCGCGCTGCCCGCCGTGTAACGGGCCTGGTAGCCGTACTCGCCGCCGTCCACGACGACCTCCACGGCCGGCAGCACCCGCACCCGCCCGTCCAGCTCCAGCACCGACACCGCCACCTCCACGCCGGCCACGTGCCGCTGCACCAGCACGGTGTCGCCGTACGCCAGGCACTCGGCCACCGCGCGCGCCAGGTGCTGCTCCTCGCGCACCACGCTCACGCCCAGCGCCGAGCCGCCGCGCGCCGGCTTCACCACCAGCGGCAGGCCCGCCCACCCGGCCGCCGCCGCCAGCACCGCGTGCGCGCCCAGGTCGCGGAACGTCGCGTGCGGCAGCACCACCTCGCCGGGCACCGCCACGCCCGCGGCCGCCACCACGCTCGCCGCGACCGCCTTGTCCCACGCCAGGCGGCACGCCGCCGGGCCCGAGCCCACCCAGCGCAGGCCCAGCAGCTCCAGCACGTCGCGCAGCGCCCCGTCCTCCCCGACGGCGCCGTGCAGCACCGGCCACACCACGTCCGGGGCCTCCTGCGCCAGCCGCGGCAGCAGGTGCGCGTCGGCGTCCAGGAGCACCACCTCGCACCCGCGCGCGCGCAGCGAGCGCTCCACCCGCCGCCCCGAGCGCAGCGACACGTCCCGCTCGTGGGACAGGCCGCCGGCCAGGACGGCCACGCGCACCGGGCTCACGCCAGCTCCGGGCCCTGCGCCACGGGGTCGCCCGCACCACCGGCACCGCCCGCACCGCCCGCACCGCCCGCAC
>NZ_JAAALM010000519.1 GCF_009906395.1 Kineococcus indalonis | reverse complement strand
TCCTCCAGCAGGGCGCGCATGGGCCGGGTGGGGCGGAACCAGCCGCCGTCGGGCGGCAGGGCGGTCAGGCGGGTGCGCCCGAGGGAGACCTGGAAGGCGCCGGGGACGTCCTCGAGGTCGACGAACTCGATGTGCGGGGACTCCTGCGCGTAGCCGGCGACCTCGGCGAAGGAGAGGACGACGCAGCGCACGCCGGCGCGGTGCAGCTCCTCCAGGGGGGCGAGGAAGTTGCGGCCGTCGCCGCTGGCGACGACGAGGCGGCGCAGGCGGTGGCTGGCGGCGCGCTCGGCGATGTGGCGCAGCATCGCGTCGTCGACGTCGTCCTCGGGGTGCAGCTTGGGCCGGGCGAAGACGGCGTAGCCGAAGCTGCGCAGGGCCTCGATCCAGCCGCGCAGGGAGACGGCGGCGGCGGGCTGGACGTTGGTGAACACGCAGCCCTCGACCTCGTGGTCGCCGGCCTCGGAGAGGAACCAGCGGGCGATGGCGTCGAAGCGCGGCCGGTCGGAGGAGGCCGGGCGCGAGCCGAGGATCGCCGACAGGGTCATGTCGATGTTCGGCGCGTCCCACACGAGCAGGTCGAGGTCCCGCGAGGGCTCGTGGGGGCGCGTCGAGTCCATGAGCACCAAGTTACACGGAGAGTTACTGAGTCGCGACGCAACGCGGTGCCGAGGTGACGCGGCGTGTCTACAGGCCCACTGCGCGGCACGCACGGTGGCGCTCGTCGTGCACCGAGCCGCTCACCCACCACGCTCCGGCACGCACCGGCGGCGCGGTCGGCCACGGCCGCGTCGTGGCGGGCGGGCGCGGCGGGGTCACCGCCGGCCGGGACGGGGGGGTCGCCGACCAGGAAGGCCAGGGAGGCCAGGGAGGCCGAGGCGGAGCGGGCCGCGCGGGCCCGGTCCTCGGCCTCGTGCGCCCGGCGCAGCAGCTGCGGCGAGCGGTGCCGGGCGTCCCCCAGGTGCGGGGCGCAGGTGCGCAGCGCCGCGGCGGCGCCCTCGCCCCGCCAGTGGCCGTCGGCGGCGGCCCCGCGCAGCCGGGCCGACCGCCGCTGCAGCTCGGCGGCGGTGCCGGTGCGCTCACCGGTGCCCCGCGGGGCTCAGCGCTGGGTCAGCTCCCAGGCGTCCTCGCCGCCGTCGGCCTCGACCTCCTCCAGCGGGCCGTCGGCGTCGGGCTCCAGCGCCCGCGGCGCCTCCTCCCCGCGCATCAGCGCCAGCGTGGCCGGCAGGTCCTCCGGGCGCACCAGCACGTCGCGGGCCTTGGAGCCCTCGCTGGGCCCGACGACGCCGCGCGACTCCAGCAGGTCCATCAGCCGGCCCGCCTTGGCGAAGCCCACCCGCAGCTTGCGCTGCAGCATCGAGGTGGAGCCGAACTGCGTGGTGACGACCAGCTCGGCGGCCTGCAGCAGCACGTCGAGGTCGTCGCCGATCTCCTCGTCGACCTGCTTCTTCTGGGCCGGGGCCACCACGTCGTCGCGGTACGCCGGCGCCAGCTGCGCCTTCACGTGCGAGACGACGGCCTCGATCTCGCTCTCGGTGACCCACGCGCCCTGCACGCGCATGGGCTTGGAGGCCCCCATCGGCAGGAAGAGCGCGTCGCCCTGCCCGACGAGCTTCTCGGCGCCGGGCTGGTCGAGGACGACGCGCGAGTCGGCCAGCGAGGACGTCGCGAAGGCCAGGCGGCTGGGCACGTTGGCCTTGATGAGGCCGGTGACGACGTCCACGGAGGGCCGCTGGGTGGCGAGCACGAGGTGGATGCCGGCGGCGCGGGCCAGCTGGGTGATGCGCTGGATGGACGCCTCGACGTCGCGCGGGGCGACCATCATGAGGTCGGCCAGCTCGTCGACGATGACCAGCAGGTACGGGTACGGCTGCAGCACCCGCTTCGAGCCCTCCGGGGGCTCGACCCGCCCGGCGCGCACGGCCTTGTTGAAGTCGTCGATGTGCTTGAAGCCGAACGCTGCGAGGTCGTCGTAGCGCAGGTCCATCTCGCGCACGACCCACTCCAGGGCCTCGGCGGCCTTCTTGGGGTTGGTGATGATGGGCGTGACGAGGTGCGGGATGCCCTCGTAGATCGTCAGCTCGACGCGCTTGGGGTCCACGAGCACCATGCGCACCTCGTCGGGGGTGGCCCGCATGAGGATCGAGGTGATCATGGAGTTGACGAAGCTGGACTTGCCGGCGCCGGTGGCCCCGGCCACCAGCAGGTGCGGCATCTTCGCCAGGTTCGCCACGACGAAGCCGCCCTCGACGTCCTTGCCGACGCCCATGACCATGGGGTGCTCGGTGCGGGCGGCGACGGCGCTGCGCAGCACGTCGCCCAGCGAGACGGTCTCGCGGTCGGTGTTGGGGATCTCGATGCCGATGGCGGACTTGCCCGGGATGGGCGAGAGGATGCGCACGTCGGCGCTGGCCACGGCGTAGGCGATGTTCTTGGACAGCTGCGTGACGCGCTCGACCTTGGTGCCGGCGCCCAGCTCCACCTCGTAGCGGGTCACGGTCGGGCCGCGGGAGAAGCCGGTGACGCGCGCGTCGATGTCGAACTGGTCCAGCACCCCGGACAGGGCCTCCACGACGCGGTCGTTGGCGGCGCTGCGCTCCTTGGGCGGGGTGCCGGGGTTCAGGCTGGACGGCTCCGGCAGCGCGTAGGTGACGTCGCCGGCCAGCGCCAGCTGCTCGATGCGCGGGGGCATGGGGGTGTGCGGCGGCGCCGGCAGGTCCTTGGGCCCGGCGGCGGGCACGGGACCGGGCGCGGCGCCGGGCTCGGCGGCGGCCTCGACGGGCGCCGCGGCGGGCACCGGGCGCCGC
>NZ_JAAALM010000518.1 GCF_009906395.1 Kineococcus indalonis | reverse complement strand
CGCCCGCCCCGGCCCCGACAGGCTGGCGCCGGGGCGCCGCCGGGGCGCCCGGGAGGAGGCACGGGACGGGTGCGAGCGCTCATCGTCGAACAGGGCTGGAGCCGCGGGGCGCTGGCCGCCGCGCGGGCCCTGCACGCCGCCGGCTGGACCGTGGGCGTCGCCGCCCCCGACGGGCCCGGGCGCGGGCTGGCCGTCTCCTCCCGCGCCTGCTCCGCCGCGCACCGGGTCCCCGACCTGCACCCCGTGGGCGCCTTCGTCGAGGCCGTCGCCGCGATTGCGCGCGCCGGCGCCTACGACGTCGTCTTCGGCGCCGGCGAGGCGGAGGTGAGCGCCCTGTCGGCCGCCCGCGACGTCGTCGCCGCCGCCGGCGCCGTCGTCCCGCACGGCCCCCACGAGCAGCTCCTGCGCGCGATGGACAAGGCCGAGCTCTCCCGCGCCGCGCGCGCCGCCGGCATCGCCGTGCCCGACGTGCTCGACGCCGCCGACGTGCCCGACGAGCGCACCGCCTGCGTCGTCAAGGCCCACCGGCACGCCGCTCCCGACGTCGCCGGCTCCCCGCCGCGCATCGACACCACCGTCGTCACCGGCCGCACCGCCGTGGCCCGCCGCGTCGAGGAGGTCCGCGCCCTGGGCGGCGAGGCGGAGGTGCAGGTGCTGCACCCGGGGACGCTGATCGCCTACGCCGCCGTGCGCGGCCCGCGCGGCGTGGTCGCCGAGTCCATGCAGAGCGCCGAGCGCATCTGGCCGCCGCTGGCCGGCGCCAGCGCCCGCGCCGTCACCGTCGAGGTCGACGAGGACCTCGCCGCCCGCGCGCAGGGGCTGCTGGCGTCCCTGGAGCTGGTCGGGCTGGCGGAGCTGCAGTACGTCGCCGAGCCCGGCGGGCCCGCCCGCCTCATCGACCTCAACGCCCGCTTCTACGGCTCCCTGTCGCTGGCCGTGGCCGCCGGCGCGAACCTGCCCGCCGCGTGGGGCGAGGTCGCCCTGGGCCGCGACCCGCGCCCGGTGCGCGCGCGGGCGGGCGTGCGCTACCAGTGGGGCAGCGCCGACGTGCGCCGGGCCCTGGCCGAGCGCCGCGGCGGCCTGGCCCGCGACCTGGCCGCCACCCCCTCCAACCTCAAGGACCCCGCCTGGGTGGTCGCCCGGGCCCGCGCCACCGCCGCCGAGCACGGCCTGACGCTGAAGGTGCGCGAGGAGGGGCAGCTGCGCCGCGAGGGCTTCGGCGGCCTGCTCGCCGTGGGCGGCGGCTCGCCCTCCGCGCCGGCGCTGGTGGAGGTGCGCCACCGCCCCCGCGGCCGGGGCGCCGCCGACGCCCCGCACGTGGTGATCGCCGGCAAGGGCATCACCTACGACACCGGCGGGCTGGCGCTGAAGCCGCGCGAGTCGATGGTGCCGATGAAGACCGACATGACCGGCGCGGCCGTCGTGCTCGCCGTGGTGGCCGCCGCCGCCCGGCTGAAGCTGCCGGTGCGGGTCACCGGCCTGCTGGCGCTGGCGGAGAACTCCTTCGGCGGCTCCTCCTACCGCCCCGGCGACGTGGTGCGCCACTACGGCGGGCGCACCACCGAGGTGAACAACACCGACGCCGAGGGGCGCCTGGTCCTCGGCGACGCCCTGGCCTACGCCGACGCGGTCCTGGACCCCGACGTCCTCGTCGACGTCGCCACCCTCACCGGCGCCGCCTCGATCGCGCTGGGCAAGCGGCACGCGGCCCTGTTCGCCACCGACGACGCCCTGGCCGCCGAGCTGACCGCCGCCTCGCAGGCGTCGGGGGAGCGCGTGTGGCGGCTGCCGCTGGTGCCCGAGTACGCCGAGCTGCTGCGCTCGGACCTCGCCGACGCCCGGCAGGTGGCCTCCGCGCCGGGCGCGGGCGCCGGCACGATCCTGGCCGCGCAGTTCCTGCAGCCGTTCACCGGCGGGCGCCGCTGGGCGCACCTGGACATCGCCGGCCCCGGCCGGGCGGACTCCGCCGAGCACGAGGTCGGGCGCGGGGCCACCGGCTTCGGCGCGCGCCTGCTGCTGCGCTGGCTGGAGTCGCTGGCCGGCTGAGGCCGGCGCCGCCCGGGCGGCTGGACCGCGGCCCGGGCGGCTCAGGGGCGCTTGACCGCCAGCAGCAGGCCCTCGCCGGCGGTCAGCAGCGCGGACACCCAGCGCTCGTCCTCGGCGAGGGTCCGGCCCACCTCGCGCAGCGCGACGGTGGAGGCGTCCCGGGCGGCGGGGTCGGCCACCCGCCCGTTCCACAGGGCGTCGTCCACCACGAGCAGCCCCCCCGGGCGCAGCAGCCGCTGGGCCTGCTCCAGGTAGGCGGAGTACTCGCGCTCGTCGCCGTCGAGCAGCACCAGGTCGTAGGCGGCGTCGGTCAGCCGCGGCAGGACCTCCAGGGCGCGCCCGGGGATCATGCGCGCCCTGTTGGGGCGCACCCCGGCCTCGGCGACGGCCTCGCGCGCGGCGCGCTGGCGCTCGCCGTCGACGTCGATGGTGGTGAGCACCCCGTCGGCGGCCATGCCGCGCAGCAGGCTGACGGTGGAGACGCCGGTGCCGGTGCCCACCTCCACGGCGGTGCGCGCGCGGGTGGCGGCCGCCAGCACCGTCAGCGTCGCGGCCACGCCCGGCGAGACGGGTTCGCAGCCGAGGTCGGCGGCGCGGGTCCGCGCCCACTGCAGCACCTCGTCCTCGGCGGTGAACTGCTCGGCGTAGGCCCAGCTGGCGGGCTGCTTCGCGGGCGGGGGCACCTGCGCAACGTAGTGCATGGGCCCCCGCCCGGTCCCGGGGACGCCGGGGGCGCGGGGCCCGTGCCGGGCCCAGGAG
>NZ_JAAALM010000517.1 GCF_009906395.1 Kineococcus indalonis | reverse complement strand
CGGCCGGGGCCGGTGGTGGCGCCGGCGGGGGCCGGGGAGCCGCTCACGGAGTCGCTGACGGAGTCGCTCACGCGGCACTTCCTTCCATGACGAGGTCGAGCACGCGGTGCTCGTCGATCTCCTCCGCCGGCCCGCTGTGCAGGACCCGGCCGTCGGCGACGACGAGGACGCGGTCGGACAGGCCCAGCACCTCCTCGATCTCGCTGGAGACCACGACCACCGCCGCGCCGGCCGCGGCCAGCGAGCGGACGAGGGCGTAGATCTCGGCGCGGGCGCCGACGTCCACCCCGCGGGTGGGTTCGTCCAGCAGCAGCACGCGGCAGCCGTGGACCAGCCAGCGCGCGATCATGATCTTCTGCTGGTTGCCGCCGGAGAGGGTGCGCGCCGGGCGGTCGGGGTCGGCCGGGCGCAGTTCGAGCTCGGCGATGCGCTCCAGGGCGCTGCGCCGCTCGGCCCCCTCGTCCAGCACCGGCCCGCGGGCGAAGCGCGCGAACGTGGCGAGGGTGACGTTGCGGTAGACGGGCTCGTCCAGCAGCAACCCCTGGCTCTTGCGCTCCTCGGGCGCCAGGCCCACGCCGCGGCGCACCGCGTCGGGCACCGAACCGCGCGGCAGTTCTCGCCCGGCCACGCGCACGCGCCCGGCGGTGGCGCGCCGGGCGCCGTAGACGGTCTCGAGGATCTCCGAGCGCCCCGAACCGACCAGGCCGGCCAGGCCGACGACCTCGCCGGCGCGCACGGTCATCGAGACGTCGCTGAAGACGCCGCGCAGGCCCAGGCCCTCCACCTCCAGCAGCACCTCGGCGTCGGCGGGCACGCCCCGGCGCGCGGGGAACACCTGCTCCACCGATCGGCCGGTCATCAGGCGGATCAGCTCGGGCGTGGGCGTGGAGGCCACCGGCAGGCCCCGGGCCACGGTGCGCCCGTCCTTCAGGACGGTGATGCGGTCCCCGATGCGGCGGATCTCCTCCAGCCGGTGCGAGATGTACAGCACCGCCACCCCGGCGGCGGTCAGCTCGCGCACCAGCCGGAAGAGGTTCTCCACCTCCTCGGAGTCCAGCACCGCGGAGGGTTCGTCCATGACGATCAGGCGCGCGTCGTGCGAGAGCGCGCGGGCGGTGCTGACGATCTGCTTGCCGGCGGCGGACAGGTGCCCCGCCTCGCGGTGCGGGGGGATGTCGCCGTGCCCGAGCCGGGTGAGGACCTCGCGCGCGCGGGCGTGCAGCTCGCGGCGGCGGGTCACGCCGGCGGTGGCCAGCTCGTGCCCGAGGAACAGGTTCTCGGCCACCGTCAGCCCGTCCACCACGTCCAGCTCCTGGTGCACGGTGGCGATGCCGGTGCGCAGCGCCGCCACCGGGGTGGGCAGCGCCACCTCCTGCCCGCGCCACTCCACGGTGCCGGCGTCGGGGCGGTGCACCCCGGCGAGGACCTTGATGAGGGTGGACTTGCCCGCGCCGTTCTGCCCGAGCAGGCAGTGCACCTCGCCGGCGCGCACGTCCAGGTCCACCCCGTCCAGAGCCGTGACGCCGGAGAACCCCTTGACGATCCCGCGCACCTGCAGCAGGACCTCCCCCGGCGCCGCACCGCGCCGCGCCCCGGGGGCCTGCCCGCGGGGGTCGCCATCGACCATGCGCAGAAGGTGTCAGCGCGCCCGCCGGTCGTCAAGCATCGCGGCCGCGGCGGGTCCCGCCCGGTCGTCCACCGCTGCCGCGCGAGCGCGGCGGCGCTCAGCGCGCCAGGTGCCGCTCGCCCGGGCCGTCGTAGGCGGACAGCGGGCGGATGAGGGAGTTCGCGGCGCGCTGCTCGCGCACGTGCGCGGTCCAGCCCACCACGCGCGAGGCGACGAAGACCGGCGTGAACACCGGGGTGTCGAACCCGATGAGGTGGTAGGCGGGCCCGGAGGGGAAGTCCAGGTTCGGCCGGATGCCCTTGGCGCCGACCACCGCCCCCTCCAGCGCGTCGTACAGCTCCACGACGTCGGGGCGGTGCAGGTGGGCGGCCAGCTCGCGCAGCGCCGCGCTCATCGTGGGCACCCGCGAGTCGCCGTCGCGGTACACGCGGTGCCCGAAACCCATCACCTTGCGGTGCGCGGCCAGCGCCTCGCGCACCCAGGTGCGCGCCCGCTCCGGCGCGCCCGCTCCGGTGCCGACCTCCTCGAAGACGTCCCACACCGCCTCGTTGGCGCCGCCGTGCAGGGGGCCCTTGAGGGCCCCGACGGCCGCGGTGACCGCCGAGTGCAGGTCGGCCAGGGTGGAGGTGACCACCCGCGCGGTGAACGTGGAGGCGTTGAAGGAGTGCTCGGCGTAGAGCACCAGGGACACCTCGAAGGCGCGCACCACCTCCGGGCCGGGTTCGGCGCCGAACGCCTGCCACAGGAAGTTCGCGGCGTACCCGAGGTCGTCGCGCGGCGGCACCGGCGCGAGCCCGTGCCGGCGCCGCTGGGTGAGGGCCACCACGGCCGGCAGCACGGCGAACAACCGCTCCGCCTTGGCCAGCTCGGCGGCCGGGGAGGAGTCGGCGGCGTCCGGGGCCAGCGCGCCCAGGACGCTGACGGCGGTGCGCACCACGTCCATCGGGTGCGCGCCCGCCGGCAGCTCGTCGAGCACCCGCAGCAGGCGCGGGTCCAGCGCCCGGTGCGCGCGCTCGCGCTCGCGCAGGCCCTCCAGCTCCCCCGGCGTCGGCAGCTCCCCGTGCCACAGCAGGTGGGCGACCTCCTCGAAGGAGCACGAGGCGGCCAGCTCCTGCACCGGGTACCCGCGGTACAGCAGCGAGTTCGTCCCCGGGTCCACCTTCGAGACCGCGGTGGTGT
>NZ_JAAALM010000516.1 GCF_009906395.1 Kineococcus indalonis | reverse complement strand
GTGCGGCCGGTGCTGCTGCGGCCGGTGCTGCTGGGGCCGCGGGTGCTGGAGCTCAGGCGGGCGGGGTGGCGGCCACCAGGGCGTTGGCGTGCCCGTGGCCCATGCCGTGCTCGCTCTTGAGCCAGGCGACCAGTTCCGCGTGGCGGATGCCGGGGTGCTGGGCGCGGTGCTCGTGCAGCAGCTGCTGCCAGTGCGCGACGGGTTCTGCGTACTTCGCCTCGATGGCGGGGAAGTACGACGCCGGTCCCTTGACGGTGTCGGGCACGGGTTCCTCCAGTCGGTGCTCGTGGTGGTCGTGGCTGCCGGGTGTGCTCGACCCCGGGGGTCGCCGGCCCCGGTGGTCCTGGAGGTGCAGACCGCTGCCGGCGGCAGGACTCACCGGGGCGGGGCGGGGCGTCCCGGCCCGGTTCACGGGCCGTGGAAGGTGGGCAGGACGAGCGAGCCGTCGTCGGCCAGCGGGAGGGCGGGGTTGTGGGTGACCTCCCGGGCGTGCCCGTCGGGGTCGGTGAACACGCCGGCTCGGCCCAGCCTGCAGCACCGCGCCCGGGCCGCCGGCCTGGGAGGAGACCGTCTCCTGCACCTGCTGGCCGTGCCCGCCGAGCTGCTCGCAGGAGCGGCGTGAGCGTTCCAGGTCGCGCACGCCCGGGGTGATCAGGCTGATCCGCTGCTCCACGGGCACGAAGGTAGGCCGCACCACCGACACGACCGCCGTCGCGAGCGGGCCGTGCGCGTGCTCGTCGGCGCCGCGCCACCGGCTCGCCCGCGGCGAGCGCCACCGCTTACCATCATCCCCGCTACGCAGCGTTTCAGGGCGCTACGCAGTGCTTCCAGCACGTGGAGCGGCGCGACGCCCTGAGGCAGGAGTCCACCATCACCGGCGATGTCGAGGCGAGGGGCCACGAGACCGCTGCCAGCGGGCTGGGCGCACCCGGGGTGGGTGCTGCCCGGACCGGCGGAGCGCGCGTCAGCGCCACGGTGCTGCGCGAGCAGACCACGCAGCACCGCCAGCGCGCTCACGACCTGATCGCCCACAGCCACGACCTCATCGAGCGCGCGCAGCAGGCGCAGCGACGCGCCCGGGAGGGGCAGGGGCGCCCGGCCCGCCTGACCGTCCCGCCGGGCGCACCGGTCCTGCCCGTGGCCGCCGGGACGGCACCGCTGCACCGGGGGCACTTGGTGCTGGACCCGGTGCTGGACCCGGTGCTGGACGTCGTGCCCGTGCAGCCGCACCCGCCGGCGCCGCAGCACCCACCCGGCGATCAGGACGACACCCGGCCCGGTGGCCGCAGCGGTGGTGAGCGGGAGCTGCAGGCGCGGCTGCTGGCCGCGGTGCAGCGCTTCAGCGTCCTGGACGGCTCCGCCGACCGCGCCCCGCAGGTCGGGCAGGTCCGGGAGGTCCTCACGCTGCTGCTGGACTGCCTGGTGCAGGTGCTGCGCGTGGACGGTGCCAGCGTGACGCGCACCGTCGGCAAGGACTTCCTGCGCCTGGGCGCGGTGAGCGGCCCGGCTCGCCGGGCGGTGCGCGCGCTGGAGGTGCTCCAGCAGCGCCACCAGGACGGGCCCTGCCGCCTGGCGCACCGCAGCGGGCGGGTGGTGGAGGAGGCGGACCTGGCCTCCAGCGCCGGCTCCGGCTGGTACGCCAGCGCCGCCGCGCAGCTGGGCCTGGCGGCGGTCACCGCGCTGCCGCTGCGGGTGGCCGGGCAGTGCTGGGGCACGGTGCAGCTGTACCGCACCCGCCCCGGCGCGCTGAGCGCCGCGCAGCTGCAGGCGGCGCAGGTGTTGATGGGGGTGGGCGCCACGCTGGCGCTGCTGGTGCAGCAGCGCCAGCAGGCCGAGGACAGCCACCGGCGCCTGGTGGCCCAGGTCGGGCGCGATCCGTTGACCGGGGCGCTCACGCGGGCGGTCTTCGAGGAGCAGCTGCGCCACGCCCTGGCCCTGCTGCACCGGCGCCGCTCCAGCGCAGCAGGCACCGCCGCCCCCGGCGGGACCGGTGGGACCGGTGGCGGGGAGGGTGGGGCTCACCTGGCGGTGCTGTTCATCGACCTGGACGGGCTGAAGGCGGTCAACGACCTGCACGGGCACGCGGCGGGGGACGAGCACCTGCTCGCTGCGGCCGGGCGCATCCGCGCCGCGCTGCGCCCGGCCGACGTGCTGGCCCGCTTGGGCGGGGACGAGTTCGTGGTGTGCTGCGAGCGCCTGGCCGGGCACCGCGCGGCGGCGGCCATCGCCGCACGCATCGTGCGGGCCCTGCAACGCGCCAACAGCAGCGAGGGGCGCAGCGGCGAGCAGGGGGACAGCGGCGAGCAGGGGGACAGCGGCGAGCGGGGGCGGGGTGCGCCACGGCTGCGGCGCCCGCTGGCGGCCAGCGTGGGCGTGGCCGTCACCGACGATGCCGCCACCGCGCCGCACGCGCTGCTGGCCGCGGCGGACGCCGCGATGTACCGCGCCAAGCGCGCCGGCGGTGACCGCTTCACGATGGCCGACCCGCAGGCCCTGCGGCGCGAGCGCGAGCAGGCCCAGGCCGCCGAGCACCGCTCCAGCGGGCGGCAGCGGCTGCGCGCCCAGCTGCCCGCGGCGCTGGAGCAGGGCCAGCTGCGGCTGCACTACCAGCCGATCGTGGACCTGCGCGACGGGGCCACCAGCGCGGTGGAGGCGCTGCTGCGCTGGGAGCACCCCGAGCACGGGCTGCTCAGCGCCGGTCAGTTCCTGCCCCAGGTCGGTGCCACCGGCAGCACCAGCGGCCCCAGCGACACCCTCGGCCCGGCGGGGGAACGGGCGCGGGAGCGGGCCGGAGGACCGGCGGGGCAGCAGCCGGGGG
>NZ_JAAALM010000515.1:880-2832 GCF_009906395.1 Kineococcus indalonis | reverse complement strand
CGTCCCGCGCGCCGGGGGCGCGCGGGACGGGGTCAGCTGGCCAGCGGGTGCACCCTGCTCAGGCCGAGCATGCCCTCGACGACGCGGTGGAACTCCACGGCGTCGGCCAGCAGGGCGTCGGCGTCCGCGGCGTCGACGGCGTCGGGCTGGCCGGCCTCGACGCGCGCCCGCAGGCGGGCGCTGGCGGCGAAGCGGTGCGACCAGTCCGTCAGCGCGGGGTCCAGCCGCGGCAGCATCTCCCACACGCTGCGCGGCTGGCTGCGCCGCGGGGCGGTGGGCCGGCCGTGCAGGGCGACCAGGGCCGCGCCGGCGCGCAGGGCCGACAGGTGGGCGTGCAGGTAGCGCTCGGCCGGTGCCGCCTCGGCGGCGGCCTCGCGCAGCTCGGTCTCGCAACGCTCGAGCAGGTCCAGCGTGGCGGTGTTCAGGTGTCGGGGGCGGTCGGCGGTACCCTCGGGGGCGCCACCGGGGGAAGAGGCCCTCGGGGTGGTCATCGCGGTTCACCTCTCCGGTGCTGTCCGGATCTCAGTCGCTGACGCGGAGCAACCGCCACGCGCCGTCGACCTCCTGGTTACCAGGAGCCTCCGACACGAGGCCCTGCCCGTGAGCGCGGCCGACCGGCCGCGCGGTCGCCGCCGTGCCCGCCACCACGGGGTGGGCGAGGTCGTAGACGCCGGCGCGGGTGCGCCCGACGGCGGCCTCCACGCGGAACACCTCGCGCTCCAGCTCCCCCAGCGCCAGGACCGGCCGGGGGGCGGGGGCCCCGGCCAGCACCTCCGAGCCGGGCACCTCGTCACCGGGCGCCTCGCCCCGGCGCGGCGCACCCGGCGCACCCGGCGCACCGGCGTCCTCGCCGTGCACCGCGGCCACCGCGGGCCCCTCCCACCAGGCGCTGCGCTCGCGCCAGTGCGCCAGCACCGAGCGCACGAGGTAGAGCCGGTCGCGCCACACGAACTGCACCGGGGCGCCGGGGTCGTCGCCCAGGACGCCGCACCGCACGTGCACCTCGTCAGAGAACCGTCGCACCGGGCTTCCCCCTCCTGCTCCAGCCGGCGCCGCGGACCTCCCGCGGCGGGCGAGCCGGGGGAAGCGGCTGCGCGCGGCGCGCCCGGGGCGCGGGCCGCGGGAGCTTCCCCTTCTCCCCGGACCGCGCCGCCGGACGGCCACGGCGTTCGAACACCGGTTCGAACGCTCTTCGAAGCTACACCACCGGTGCTCCCCCGCGTCAACGGAACGGGCACCTCCCGCGCCCGCCCGGGCGGGCGCGCACCGCCCCGGCGAGGACCCCGGCAGCACCCGGGCGGCACCCGGGCGGCACCCGCGCGGCGCCCCTGTGGTGCCCTGGTGGCGCGCGGGGCCCGTCCAGCGCGACGGGGCGCCGGGACGCGCCTACCGTGGGGGTGCATGAGGTGGACGACCGCCGATCGCACCTCCGCCGGGAGCGGTCTCCTCGACGCGCCGCCGGGGCGCCAACCCCCCGGGCACCTGGACGCCGACCCGCCGGCCCCGTCGAGCGCACGGTCCACCGCCCGGGCGCTGGAGCTGCTGGGCGCCACCGGCGAGGTGGTCCTGCTGCCCCCGGGCCTGCGCACCGCCGAGGCCGTGGCCGACCACCTGGGCGTGCCCACCGCGGCCGTCGCCCGCAGCGCCCTGCTGCGCACCCCCGACGGCACGCCGCTGCTCGTCGTGGCCTCCGCCGTGCACGAGCTGTTCCCGCCGCTGCTGGCCGCGGTCCTCTGCGTGCCGGGTCTGGAGGTCGCCGGCGAGGCGGAGACGGCCCGCCGCACCGGCTCGGTGCTCGGGTCCGCCTCCCCCGTGGGGCTGGCCGAGCCGCTGCCCACCTACGTCGACGTCACGCTGGCCCTGCACCCGGCGGTGTGGGTGCCCGCGGGCCACCCGTGCGCCTTCTTCCGCACCCGCTACGACGAGCTGCTGAGGCTGGCGGGCGCCCACCC
>NZ_JAAALM010000515.1:0-870 GCF_009906395.1 Kineococcus indalonis | reverse complement strand
GTGAGCACCCGCCTCGAGGGGCTCGCCCTGCGCGAGCTCCCCGGTGCGCCCGCGGGCGCACCGCGCGTGCTGCTGGTGCACGGCCTGGGCAGCGGCGCGAGCACGTGGTCCCTGGTCGCCCCCGCCCTGGCGCGCGAGCACCGCCTGCTGCTGGTGGACCTGCCCGGCCACGGCGACAGCCCCGCCCTGGACGGGCGCGAGGGCCCCACCGCCATGCACCCCGCCGAGCTGGGCCGCCGGCTGCACCGCGCGGCGGTGCGGCTGAGCCGGGCCGACGGGCGCCCGGTGCACCTGGTGGGGCACTCCCTGGGCGGCTGGGTGTGCCTGGAGGCCGCCGCGGAGGACGGCGCGCACGGGGGGGCGCGCGCGGTCGCCGGCGTCGTCGCCCTGGCCCCCGCGGGGCTGTGGACGCGCCCCCGGCGGCGCCCGCCGCTGCTGCCCACCGGTCAGCGCTTCGCCCGCTGGTACGCGCGCGCCGCGCCGCGCCTGCCCGTGGACCCGCTGCGCACCGGCTGGGGCCGCACCCTGGCGTTCGCCGCGACGAGCGCCGCGCCGCGCGCGCTGGCACCGGAGCTGGCGCGCGAGGCGGTGCTGGCGGTGGCCGCCGCCGCGGGCTACGCGTCCGCCGACGCCGGCATCGCCGCGGGCGCCTTCACCCGCGGCGCGGACGTGCGCGCGCCCGTGGCGGTGGTGGTGGGCCGGCGCGACCGGGTGCTGACGTCGGCGCACCTGCTGCGCGCGGCCGCCCCGCCGCGGGCGCGGTGGCTGGAGTGGGAGCGCTGCGGCCACGTGCCGGCCTGGGACCGCCCCGGCGACGTCGTCGACCTCGTGCGCGAGCACGTGCGCGCGGCGGAGGCAGCGGCCGCGCGC
>NZ_JAAALM010000514.1 GCF_009906395.1 Kineococcus indalonis | reverse complement strand
CCACAGCAGCACCGGCTGCCCGGGCGCCACGAGCCCCAGGCGGTAGGTGGGGTGCACGCAGCGGCGCAGCCGCACCGCGCCGCCGGGGCCCGCCGCCGCCAGCTCGGGCGGGTCGGAGGCCGTCTTCAGCAGCCAGCACGCCACGTCGCCGGCGCCCAGCCGAGGTCTCGCCACCCGCCCATCCTGCGCGCACCGGCCCCGCGCCGCCGCCCGCACCTGGCAGGCTGCCCCCGTGATCGCACCACCGCCGGTGTCGGCGCCCGTCCACGTCGTCGTGTCCCCGGACAAGTTCAAGGGGTCCCTGACGGCCGTCGAGGTCGCCGCGCGCGTGGCGGCCGGGCTGCGCGAGGGCTTCGCGCGGACCCTGCCCGCGCAGGGCCTGCGGGTGAGCGAGGTGCCCGTCGCCGACGGCGGGGAGGGCACCGTGGACGCCGCCGTCGCCGCGGGCTGGCGCCCGGTGGCCGCCGCGGTCACCGGCCCCACCGGCGAGCCCGTCACCGCCGCGTGGGCGCGCCGCCCCGGCGGCCCGGAGGCGCTGGTGGAGCTGGCGCAGGCCTCGGGCCTGGACCGGCTGCCCGGCGCGGTGCGCTCGGCGCTGGCGGCCACCTCCCGCGGCACCGGCGAGCTGGTGCGCGCCGCCCTGGACGACGGCGCCCGCGAGGTCGTCCTCGCCGTGGGCGGCAGCGCCTGCACCGACGGCGGCTCCGGCCTGCTGGCCGCCCTGGGCGCGCGCCTGCTGGACGCGCGCGGGCGCGACCTGCCCGACGGCGGCGGCGCGCTGGCGCACCTGGAGCGGGTGGACCTGTCCGGGCTGGACCCGCGCGTGCGCGAGGTGCGCTGGACGCTGGCCGCCGACGTGGACAACCCGCTGCTGGGCCCGCGCGGCGCCGCGGCCGTCTTCGGCCCGCAGAAGGGCGCCGACCCGCAGCAGGTGCGGCTGCTGGACGCGGCGCTGGCCCGCCTGGCCGACGCGCTGGTGGCCGCCGGGGCGCCCGAGGCGCGCGAGGTGCCCGGGGCGGGGGCCGCCGGCGGCACTGGCCTGGTGGCGCTGGGGCTGCTGGGCGCGCGGCGCCGGCCCGGCGTGGAGGTCGTGCTGGAGCTGGTGGACTGGCACCGGCGCGCCGCCGGGGCGCACCTGGTGGTCACCGGCGAGGGCAGCCTCGACGAGCAGTCCCTGGGGGGCAAGACGCCCGTGGGCGTGGCCCGGGCCGCCGCGGCGCTGGGCGCGCCGGTGGTGGCCCTCAGCGGCCGGCGCACCCTGGCCGAGGGGCGCTGGCGCGCGGCCGGCTTCGCCGATGCGCGCGCCCTGACCGACGTCGAGCCGGACACCGCCCGCTGCGTGGCGCAGGCCGGCCCGCTGCTGCAGGACGTGGCCCGCGGGCTGGGCGCGGAGCTGGCCGCCGCGGTCGCGGCCGGCGCACCGCTGCTGCCCCGGGCCGTCCCCGGCTGACCCGGGCCCCCGGCCCCCGGGTCCCCGGTCCCGGGCGCGGGCCTCAGGAGGGCTGGCAGGTGGGGCACCAGAACAGGTGCCGGGCCACCATCTGCGCGTGCTGCACCGGGGTGCCGCACACCCGGCACGGCTGCCCGCCGCGCCGGTAGACGTAGAAGCGGTCCTCCTCCGAGGGGGTCCCGCGCGCCTTCGAGCGGTGCGCCGGGCGCGTGGTGACGATGCGCCCGGTGCGCACGTCGGTGCCCAGCAGGTGCACCGCGTCCGCCCACAGCGCCCCCCACTCCTCGCGGGTGACGTCGCGGCCGGGGCGGTACGGGTCGATCCCGCAGCGGAAGAGCAGCTCGGCGCGGTAGATCGCCCCCAGGCCGGCGACGACCTCCTGCTGCATGAGCAGGGCCCCCACCGCCACGCGCGAGCGGCCCACGACCGCGAAGGCGCGCTCGGGGTCGGCGTCGGCGCGCAGCGGGTCCGCGCCCAGGCGCGCGTGCAGCTCGGCGGTCTCGGCGGCGGTGAGCACCTGGCAGGCGGTGGGCCCTCGCAGGTCCGCCCAGCCGCCCCCGCCGGCCAGGCGCGCGCGCACGGCGCCGCGCGGCTCGGGGGGCTCGCCCTCGCCGAGCGTCCACGTGCCGTACAGGCCCAGGTGCACGTGCAGCACCTGCTCCTCGCCGAGGTCCAGGAGCAGGTGCTTGCCGTGGGCGTCGGTGCCGCGCAGCAGGTGGCCGTCCACCAGCGCGGCGCCCTGCGCGAAGCGGCCCTGGGGGCTGCTGACCGACAGCCGCTGCCCGCCGAAGCGCTCGCGCAGCAGGCGGGCGTGGCGGTGGACGACGTTGCCCTCGGGCACGCCTCAGGCGTGCGGCAGCGGCGGCAGCTCGCCGGTGCGCGCGTACTCGTCGAGCATCTGGATGCGCCGCACGTGGCGCGGGTCCTCCGAGAAGGGCGTGGCGAGGAAGGTGTCGACCAGGGCGGTGGCCTCCTCGACGGTGTGCATGCGCGCGCCGATGCCCACGCACTGGGCGTCGTTGTGCTCGCGCGCCAGGCGCGCGGTGTCCTGCGACCACGCCAGCGCGCAGCGGATGCCCGGCACGACGTTCGCGGCGATCTGCTCGCCGTTGCCGGAACCGCCGATGACCACGCCCAGGCTGCCGGGGTCGGCGGCCACGGCCGCCGCCGCGCGCACCACGAACGGTGGGTAGTCGTCGGCGGCGTCGTACTGCGCCGCGCCGTGGTCGACGACGTCGTGGCCCTGCTCGCGCAGGTGCGCCACCAGGTGCTGCTTGAGCTCGAAGCCGGCGTGGTCGGTGCCGATGTGGACGCGCATGGCGACAGCTTGGCAGGCCCGCCCGGTGCGGGCCCGCCGGGTCCCGGCGCGGGGGCCGGACCCGGCGGGGC
>NZ_JAAALM010000513.1 GCF_009906395.1 Kineococcus indalonis | reverse complement strand
GTGCCGCTGCGGTTCCGCCGCCTGTCGCTGACGACCCGCGGTCGGGAGGGGTTCCGCGGGTCGTCAGCGACAGGCGGCGGAACCGCAGCGGCACAGGTCGACGTGCCGGCGCGAGTGCAGCTCGGTGGTGCGGTCCTGCGTCATGCCGTGCCCTCCATCGGTCCTGGCGGAAGCACCCACGCCCTGCGGGAGGGGGGTTGCTGCGGCGTCGTCGAGCCAGGTCTCTCGGCCGCTCTCGATGGTCGTGGGGACACCGTGCCCGGCGCGGGGCCGCCGTGTCAACCGCCCCGCCCGGCCGCTCCCCGAGGACAGTTCGACGGGGCACTCTGTTAACGGTCTGTTACGTGTCTTGACGAACCGTGTGGGTGACATAAAGTCGCACCCGGCCGCCCGACACCGTCGCCGGAGACCCTCCGGCGCGCGGGCGCCACCCCCCGTCGAGACCAGGAGCACGTGCGTTGAGAAGAACCCTGTGCGCCGTCGTGGGCGCCGCGCTCGTCGCGGCCACCCCCGCGGTCGCCTCCGCGGCACCCCCCGCAGCACTCCTCGCAGCACCCCCCGCAGCACCGTCCGCTCCCGCGGCACCCGCGAGCCCCGCCCAGGGGGCCGCCCCCGGCGTCCAGGGCACCGGCCGCGCGCACGACCTGCCCGACCCGCTCGGCGACAAGCAGCGCGCCCTGCGCCAGGCCGGCCTGGAGAAGGTCCTGCGCGGCGAGGCCACCCCGCGCGGGGACGGCGGGGTCGTCGAGGTCGCCAAGGGGCAGTTCGTCGAGCTCGCCCGCGAGGACACCGACCAGATCTTCACCGTGCTCGGGGAGTTCAGCGACCTGCCGCACAACCGCATCCCCGCACCGGACCGGTCGGTGGACAACACCACCATCTGGACGCAGGACTTCTCCCAGCCGTACTACCAGGACCTGCTGTTCTCGCAGGCCGACGGCGACGTGTCGATGGCCGGCTACTACGACGAGGTCTCCTCCGGCCGCTACACGGTCGAGGGCACCGTCACCGACTGGGTGCGCCTGCCCGGCACCGGCGCCTCCTACGGCGACAACGCGCTCGGCGACGCCGCGGCGTGGAGGTTCGTCAACGACTCCCTCAACGGCTGGTACGCCCAGCAGCTGGCCGCCGGCAAGTCGGCCGCGCAGGTGGACCAGGAGCTGTCCCGGTTCGACCAGTGGGACCGCTACGACTTCGACGGCGACGGCGACTTCGACGAGCCCGACGGCTACATCGACCACTTCCAGGCCGTGCACGCCGGCGAGGGCGAGGAGGTCGGCGGCGGCGCCCTCGGGCAGGCCGCCATCTGGTCGCACCGCTGGTACAACCGCACCACCCCCGTCGGCACCGGCGGCCCCGTGGTCGGCAGCACGGCCAACCCGCTCGGCGGCACCCGCATCGGGCAGTCGAAGTACTGGGTCGGCGACTACACCGTCGAGCCGGAGAACGGCGGCGTCGGCGTCTTCGCCCACGAGTTCGGCCACGACCTGGGCCTGCCCGACCTGTACGACACCTCCGGCAACTCCGGCGGCGCGGAGAACTCCACCGCGTTCTGGTCGCTGATGTCCTCCGGCTCCTACGGCAGCAGCGGCCGCCCCGAGGACGGCATCGGCACCGAGCCGATGCACATGGGCGCCTGGGAGAAGCTGCAGCTCGGCTGGCTCAACCACGAGGTCGTCGCCGCCGGCGCCAGGGCGAACACCAAGCTCGGGCCGGCCGAGGCGAACACCAAGCAGGCCCAGGCCCTCGTGGTGAACCTGCCCGACCGGGAGGTCACCACGACGATCGGCACCCCGTACGAGGGCGCGGACTTCTGGTACTCCGGCTCCGGCGACGACCTGGACAACACCATGCTCGCGCCGCTGCCCGCCGGCGCGGACGAGCTCACCGCGAAGGTGAAGTACGACATCGAGACGGACTGGGACTACGCCTACGCCGGCTGGTCCACCGACGGCGGCAGGACCTTCACCGCCCTGCCCACCAGCCGCTCCACCACCACCGACCCCAACGGCCAGAACCTCGGCCAGGGCATCACCGGCACCAGCGGCGGGCAGTGGGTGGACCTGCGCGCCCCCCTGGCGGGCGTGCCCGCCGGCGCGCTGGTCGGGTTCCGCTACTGGACCGACGGCGCGGAGTCCCGCCCCGGCCTGCAGGTGGACGCCGTGCGCCTGGGCGGGACCCCGGTGACCTCGTGGACCCTGGACGGGTTCACCGTCAGCACCGGCACCGCGACGGAGTCGTTCTTCAACGCCTACCTCGCCGAGTACCGCCAGTACCGCGGCTACGACGCCAGCCTGGCCACCGGCCCGTACAACTTCGGCGACCGCTCCCGCCCGGACTGGGCCGAGCGCTACCCGTACCAGGACGGCCTGCTGGTGACCTACTGGAACTCCCGGTACGCCGACAACAACGTCGGCTCGCACCCCGGCGGCGGGCTCGTCCTGCCGGTCGACGCCCACCCGGGCCTGCTGCACGAGCCCACCGACGACGAGGGCGCGAACCGCACCGACGGCGAGAGCTGGCGCCCGCGGGTGCAGTCGTACGACTCCACCTTCGGCAAGCAGGCCACCGACCGCATCACCCTGCACGACCCGGACACCGGTGCGGCCGGCACCTACGGCGGCCTGCCCGCCGTGCCGGTCTTCGACGACACGAAGGACTGGTACGTCGCACCCGGTGAGCAGCCCGACGCCGACGGCTGGTCCGGCGTCGACGTGCCCAGGACCGGCACGAGGATCACGGTCGTGAGCACCAGCGCTCAGGACTCGTTCATGCAGGTGCGCGTCGGCTGACCCGACCCCACCCGCAGCGGAGGCCCGCCGGCGCACGCCGGTGGGCCTCCGTGCTCCCCCCCGTG
>NZ_JAAALM010000512.1 GCF_009906395.1 Kineococcus indalonis | reverse complement strand
GGGCGGGGCGCCCGCGGTGGAGGTGCGCGACCTGGTGCGCGAGTACGTGCAGCGCGTGCCGGCCGGGCGGTTGCGCCGCCGCCGGGTCGTCGTGCGCGCCGTCGACGGGCTCTCGCTGCGGATCGGGCGCGGGGAGTCGGTGGGGTTCATCGGCGCCAACGGCGCCGGCAAGTCCACGACCGTGAAGCTGCTCACCGGCATCCTCGTGCCCACCGCCGGCACCGTGCGCACCTGCGGGCTGGACCCGGCCGCGCGCCGGCGCGAGCTGGCCCGGCGCGTGGGCGTGGTGTTCGGCCAGCGCAGCCAGCTGTGGTGGGACCTGCCGCTGGCCGAGTCGTTCCGGCTGCTCGCCGCGATCCACGGCCTGCCCCGGCAGCGCTGGCGCGCCCGCCGCGACGACCTCGTCGAGCGCCTGGAGCTGGCCGGCTTCCTGGCCACCCCCGTGCGCCAGCTCTCGCTGGGGCAGCGGATGCGCGGGGAGGTGGCCGCCGCGCTGCTGCACTCCCCGGAGCTGCTGCTGCTGGACGAGCCGACGATCGGCCTGGACGTGCTCTCCAGCGAGCGCCTGCGCCGGTTCCTGCGCGCCGAGCGCGCCGAGCGCGGCACCACCCTGCTGCTGACCACGCACGACATGGTCGACGTGCAGCGGCTGTGCGAGCGGGTGCTCGTGGTGGACTCCGGCCGCCTGGCCTACGACGGGGACCTGCCCGGCCTGGCGCGCCGCGTGGGCGCGCGCCGGGTGCTGGTGGTGGACCTGCGCGAACCCGCCGCGCCGCTGCGGGTGCCCGGCGCGGACCTGCTGACCGTGGAGGGCGGCGGGCTGCGCCAGCGCCTGGCGTTCGACCCGGCCGCCACCACCGCCGCGGCCGTGCTGGCGGCCGTCTCGCGGGTGGCGGAGGTGCGCGACCTGTCCGTGGAGGAACCCGACGTCGCCGACGTGGTGCGCCAGCTGTACGCCTCCGCGCGCCGCTGACGCCGGGTCCCGCCCCGGCCCGGCAGGGGCAGGGCCGGTGCCGGTGCCGGTGCCGGTCCCGCCGCTGTCAGAGGGAGCCGAGCAGGCGGCCCTTCACCGGCGTCCAGCCCACCACGCGGCGCTCGGCGACGATGCCGCGGCCGTGGAAGGGGTCCTCGTCGAGCAGGGACTCCACGGCCGCCGCGTCGGGCGCGTCGAAGACGAGGAAGGCGCCCTCGGCGTCGGTGGGCCCGGACAGCACGAGGCGCTCGCCCAGCCCGCCGAGCCACTCCCGGTGCGCGGGGCGCACCTCGTCGCGCGCGGCGGTGTCCGGCGTGTAGGCGTAGGTGGCGACGAAGTACGGCACTGCTCCCCCTGGGGTGCTCGGCGGTCGGTCGCCGCGGACGCTACCGCCCGCCGCGGCGGGCGGGGGGCGCTCAGCCGAAGGTGTCGGGGTCCGGGCCGGTGCGCTCGTCGCGGTTCAGGGCGCTGAGGTCGGCGACCTGCTCGTCGCTGAGGGTGAAGCCGAACACGTCGATGTTGCTCGCGATGCGCGAGGGCGTGACCGACTTGGGGATGACGACGTTGCCCAGCTGCAGGTGCCAGCGCAGGACGACCTGCGCGGGCTCGCGGCCGGTCTCGGCGGCGACGCGGGTGACGACGGGGTCGGAGAGCAGCTGACCGCCGCGCGCCAGCGGGCTCCACGCCTCGGTGGCGATGCCGTGCTCGGCGTGGAAGGCGCGCAGGTCCTCCTGCACCAGGTACGGGTGCAGCTCCACCTGGTTGACGGTGGGCACGACCCCCGTCTCGTCGATCAGCTTGCGCAGGTGCGTCTTCTGGAAGTTGGAGACGCCGATGGAGCGGATGCGCCCCTCGCGCTGCAGCTCCGCGAACGCCTGCCAGGTCTCGACGTAGTCGTCGCGCTGGGTGGGCCAGTGGATGAGGTACAGGTCCAGGTGCTCCAGCTGGAGCTTGGCCATGCTCTCGTCGAAGGCGCGCAGCGTGCGCTCGCGGCCGTGCTGCTCGTTGGCGAGCTTGGTGGTGATGAACACGTCCTGGCGGGGCAGGTCGCTGATGCGCAGCGCGTCGCCCACGCCGGCCTCGTTGCCGTAGCCGGCGGCGGTGTCGACGTGGCGGTACCCGGCGCTGAGGGCGTTGAGCACCACCTCGACGGTCCCCTCCTGCGGCACCTGCCACACGCCCAGGCCGAGCTGGGGCATCTGGACCCCGTCGTGCAGCGTCACGTCCGGAACTGCGGGCACGCGTCCTCCTCGTCGGTCCTGCGGGTCGGCGCCGAGGCTACGTGCGCCGGCGGGGCCCCGCGCGGGGAGCGGCGCGGCGGGTGCGCGGCGCGGCGGGTGCGCGGCGCGGCGGGTGCGCGAGGATGCGCCCGTGCACCTCGACGCCTTCGCGGCCGGCCTGCCCACGTGCGAGCTGGGCGCGCGCCTGGAGGGGGCGCTGGAGCCGGGCGCGCCCGGCGGGCCGGCCGGCGCGCCGGTGCGCCGCGAGGACTTCCGCGACCTGGCGGCGGCGTGCCTGCGCCGGGCGGCCGGGCAGGGCGTGCGGCGCGTGGAGGTCTCCGTCGACGCGCAGGTGCACGTGGCGCGCGGGGCGGCGCTGGAGGACGTGCTCGGCGGCTGCCACGAGGCGGTGCAGCGCGCCCGCGCCGAGCTGGGCCTGTCCGCGGGGCTGGTGCTGCGCCTGGCGCGCGAGGCGCCGGTGGGCGGTGCCGAGGCGGTGCCGGGGGCCGAGGCGGTGCTGGAGGAGGTCCTGGCCGGCGGGCCGGAGCAGCGGGCGCGGATCGCCGGCGTCGCCCTGGGCCCCGGCGGGCCCGGCGGGGGCGGGCAGCCGCCGGAGCGGTTCGCCCCGCTGCTGGAGCGGGCGCGCTCGGCCGGGTACCGGCTGAGCGCGCC
>NZ_JAAALM010000511.1 GCF_009906395.1 Kineococcus indalonis | reverse complement strand
CTCCACGACCGCCGCCGTGCCCAGCACCGCCGCGTCCGCGGGGGCGCCGACCGGGCCGCGGCCCGGCTCCCGGGCGGGGTCCGCGGTCAGAACCACGTCGGGCACCACGGCGCCGCCGGCGTGCCCAGCAGCGCGTGCAGCCGCTGCACCGCCGCCGCCGAGCCGTGCACCCGCCCCGCCGCGGCCAGCGCCACCGCCGACGTCCCGCCCAGCAGCAGCGCCCCCAGCTCCGCAGCGCCCAGCACCACGTCGGGCTCGGCGTCCGTGCCCGTCACCTCCGCGCACGTCCAGCCGTCCTCCCCGCAGCGCTGGGGGTCCACGTGCAGGCGCACCGTGCCCCCCGCCGGCCCGCCGGGGTCCAGCACCCGCAGCACCAGCGTGCCGCAGCCCGGGTAGCGCCGCGCCGCCAGCGCACCGGCCGCGTCCAGCGGCCGCACCCACACGAAGTCGTCCACCGGCCCGTGCTGCACCGCCCGCGGGTCCTGCAGCATCAGCGGCAGCGGCTCGTCCACGGCGCGGTCGCGGGCCTCCACGGTGCGCACCCAGTCCAGCGAGACCAGGAACTGCCACAGGTCCCGGTAGGCGCCGGGGGAGAGGGCGTGCAGGTCCAGCACGCGCACCGAGCAGCGCGAGACCCGCCCCTCCCACTCCTCGTGCAGGGTGTAGGCGGCGTACCCGTCGGCGGCGCCGGCGGCGTCGCGGTGCACCACGACGTGCCCGCGCTCGCCCAGGGCGCCGCCGGGGCCCGGCGCCGCCCACTGCCGCCACCACTCCTCGTCGCGCGCCAGCCCGCCGGCGCGCGCGCGCCGGGAGGCGTCGTGCACGGCGGCCAGCTGCGCGCGCGCCGCCACCGGGTCCACCAGCTCCAGGCGCTGCCCGCCGTGCGGGGCGTCGTCGCGGAACCGGCACGCGCCCGCGTCCACGCGCAGGCTCGTGGACCACGTGGCCGTGCCGAAACCGAAGCGCCCGTAGATCGGCGCCTCCGCGGCGATGAGCACCGCCAGCGCGTGGCCGCGCTGCCGCGCGGCCGTCAGGTCCGCGTCGATCATCCGCCGCAGCAGCCCCCGCCGGCGGTGCGTGGGCAGCACCGTCACGGTCGAGACCGCGTTCACCGCCACCGGCCCGGTCCCCGGCAGCGTCAGCTCCGAGTCGAAGGAGCGGTACGTGGCCACCCAGCGCCCGCCGTCGAGCACCCCCGACAGCCGGTGCCCGGCCACGCGGCGCACGGCGTCGCGCGCGCGCTCCTCGGCCTCGTGCGGGGCCGGTGCCGCCTGCCAGAACGCCACCCGCGGCACCTGCGACCACGCCGCCACCGCCTCGGCGTCGGCGGGGTCCACGGTGCGCAGGGGCAGGGCCTCGGCGTCGAGGGGCGTCATGCGGGCGACGCTACCGCCGAGCCGCCGGCACCCGCTCGCGCCGACTACCCTCCTGCCGTGAGCGTCGCCGTGCGAGTCATCCCCTGCCTGGACGTCGACGCCGGCCGCGTGGTCAAGGGCGTCAACTTCGCCGACCTGCGCGACGCCGGCGACCCCGTCGAGCTGGCCCGCCGCTACGACGCGGAGGGCGCCGACGAGCTGACCTTCCTGGACGTCACCGCCTCCTCGGCCTCCCGGGAGACCACCTACGAGGTCGTCTCCCGCACCGCCGAGCAGGTCTTCATCCCGCTCACCGTCGGCGGCGGGGTGCGCTCGGTGGCCGACGTCGAGCGCCTGCTGCGCGCCGGCGCCGACAAGGTGGGCGTCAACACCGCCGCCATCGCCCGCCCCGAGCTGATCACCGAGATCGCCGAGCGCTTCGGCTCGCAGGTCCTCGTGCTCTCCGTCGACGCCCGCCGCACCCTGCCCGGCCAGGCCACCACGCCCTCCGGCTTCGAGGTGACCACCCACGGCGGCCGCCGCGGCACCGGCCTGGACGCCGTCGAGTGGGCCGTGCGCGCCGCCGAGCTCGGGGCGGGGGAGGTGCTGCTGAACTCCATGGACGCCGACGGCACCAAGGCCGGCTTCGACCTGGAGATGCTCACCGCCGTGCGCGGCCGCGTCAGCGTCCCGCTGGTCGCCAGCGGCGGCGCCGGCGCGGTGGAGCACTTCGCCCCCGCCGTGGCCGTCGGCGCCGACGCCGTCCTGGCCGCCAGCGTCTTCCACTTCCAGCAGCTGACCATCGGCCAGGTCAAGGACGCCCTGCGCGCGGCCGGCGCCCCGGTGCGCTGAGCGCGCCCCCGCTCAGCCGGCGGTGCCGGGAGCGGCGGGGGTGCCGGGGACGTCGGGCGCGCCGGGGAACGCGTCGGTGAACGCCCGCACCGCGTGCGCCGCCCCCTCCACCTGCACCAGCGCGCGCGTGCGGCGCCCGGAGGCGTGCAGCAGCAGCTCCTGCGGCTCACCGCGCAGGCTGACCGACACCGCGCCGCCGCGCACCACCGCGCGCGGGCCGTCCGGGGTGACGAGCACCACCCCCACGGGGGAGCGGCGGTAGGCCGCCCGCCCCGCCAGCCGCACCGCCCGCCACAGGCCCTCGGACTCCCCGCGCGCCAGCTCGCGCGGGCGCCAGCCCTCCTGCGCGCGGCGCACGTCCTCGCGGTGCACGAAGAACTCCACGCCGTTGACCAGGTCCGCCACCGGGCGCCAGCGCGCCGGGCTGACCGCCGGCGGCCCGGAGCGCACCCGCTGCACCAGCGCCTCGAACGGCTCCTCGCGCCAGCGCCCCTGCACCCGCTCGGCGTGCGCGCCCAGCGCGGGCACCGCCCGGCCCAGGACCTCGCCGGCCAGCACGTCCGGGCGCCCGTCGCGCACCGCCAGGTGCACCAGCAGGTCGCGCACCGCCCACCCCTCGCACAGCGTGGGCGCGCGCGGCCTGCTGGTGCACCTGGCGGTGCGCGAC
>NZ_JAAALM010000510.1 GCF_009906395.1 Kineococcus indalonis | reverse complement strand
GGCCCCGCCGGCGGTCCCGCCCGCCGCGGGGCCTCGACGGGCAGCGGGGCCGCCGGGGCGGCGGCCTCCGCGGCGCCGCCCTGCGCGGGCACGAGCGGGGCCTGCGGCGCGGGGGCCGGCTCACCGGCACCCGGCTCCGCCGCGCGGCGGCGGGAGGTCCAGAACGCCTCCGCGGCGGTCTTCGGCGGGGTGGCCGAGTCGCGCACCGCGCGGGGCTTGCGGCCCCCGCGCGGCAGGATGTCCTGCGCCGGGGTCAGCGCGACCGGGGCCTCCGCGCGGCGCTCGCGCTTGGGCATGGCCGCGGGCGTACCGGCCGCCGGGCCCGGCGCGGTCACCGGCTGCCAGGCGGGCTCGGCCGCGACGAGCGGGCCGGCCGCCTCGACCGGGGCGGGAGCTGCGGCCGGGCCGGCGGGGGCGTCCGCCCGGGCCGGGGCGGCCGCGGCGGCGCGCTCCTCCTCCGCGCCGGCCCCGAGGGCGGGCTTGCGGCGCGTGGGCAGGGTGCGGCCGGGGCGCGTCACCTCGGGAACGGGGGCGCTGACGCCGGACTCGGCGGCGGCGTGCGCCGCGGACTGCTCCAGGGTGGCGGACAGGGCGTCGCCGACGCCCTGCGCGGCGAGCGGGTTCGCCACGATCGAGCTCGGCCGGGCCGGCGCCGCGGGCTCGGCGGCCGGCAGGGCCGCCACGTCGACGGCCGGCAGGGCCGCCACGTCGGCGGCCGGCAGGGCCGCCACGTCGGCGGCCGCGGAGTCCGCGGCCGGGGCGAGCGGCAGGGCCGGGGCGGCGTCGTGCACGGACAGCTCCGGCTGGCCGGCCGCGACGCTGCCCGGGGTGAACAGCGCCGGGCCGAGCAGCAGGGTCACCGTGGTGCCCTCGCCCTCGGTGGAGCGGAACGACACGTCCAGGTCCAGGCGGCCGGCCAGGCGGCCCACCACGTGGAACCCGAGGCGCTGGGCGCCGACGAACTCGCTGGCGCGCCCGCCGCGGATGCGCTCGGAGGCGGCGCGCACCTCCTCCTCGCTCATGCCGATGCCGGTGTCGGTGATGGTCACCTCGACGCCGCGCTCGCCCTCGGCGGTGCCGACGACGACGCGGGTGCCGGGGTCGGAGAAGTTGGTGGCGTTCTCCAGCAGCTCGGCGAGCAGGTGCGCCAGGGACAGCGCGAGGTGCCCGACGACCGGCGGGTCCGCCGCCAGGGACAGGTCGACGCGGTCGTAGTGCTCGATCTCGCCGGCCGCGGTGCGGATGACGTCCGACAGCGGCAGCGGGCGGCGCAGGCGGCGGCCGGTGTTGATGCCGGCCAGGACGAGCAGGGACTCGGCGTTGCGCCGCATCCGGGTCGCCAGGTGGTCGAGGGTGAACAGGTCCTCGAGGGTGTCCGGGTCCTCCTCGGTGCGCTCCAGCTGGTCCAGGAAGGACAGCTGGCGGGCCAGCAGGGCCTGGTCGCGGCGGGCGACGTTGATGAACATCTCGGCGATGGAGGCGCGCAGGGCGGCCTGCTCGCCGGCGATGCGGAACGTCGTCTCGTTGAGGTCGTTGATGACGTGCGCCACCTGGCCGACCTCGTCGGTGCTGGTGACGGGCAGCGGGGTGTGCTCCACGCCCGGGCCCTCGCCGGGGGTCTGCATGCGCTCGACCATGCGGGGCAGCTCGTCGCGCACCTCGGTGGCGGCGGCGGACAGGGCGCGCAGGCGGGTGCCGATGCCGCGGGCGGTGCGCACGCCGAAGAACGCGGTGCCCAGCAGGGCCAGGACGCTGACGGCGATGGCGGCGACCGCGGAGACGAGGGTGGCGTCGGCGGCCTCGCGGGCGTGGACCGCGGCGTCGGCGTTGATGGCGTCGGCGGCGCGCTGGTAGGCGTCGATGTGGGCCTGGGAGTGGGCCACCCAGTCGGCCTCGCTCAGGGCCGGGGTGGCGTCGGCGGGCGCGGCGGCGAACAGGTTGCGGTCCTGGTTGACGAACGCCTGGGCGCTGGTGGCGCGCTGCTCGCGCAGCGTGCGGGTCAGGACCGCCGCGCCCTCCTCGCCGACGCGGGCGGTGGCCTGCTGCTCGAAGTAGGCCTGGTAGGCGATGGCGCTCTGGCGCAGCTCGCGCACCCCGGTGCCGCCCTGCCCGCGCAGCACTAGCAGGCCGGCGAGCTGCTCCTGGGAGAGCGCGTCGATCCCGCGGTAGAGGAGACCGGTGGCGGCCAGGCGGCCGGCGAGCTCGCGGGCGCCGGAGTCGTCGGCGACGGCGATGGTCACGTCGGCGACCGCGCCGAGGACGTCGCTGTAGGTGTTCGCCGCGCTCAGGGCGCTGGTGCGCCCGCCGTCGACGGCGGCGCGCACCTGCGGCAGCGTGGAGGCGGCCGCGGCGCCGAAGCGCTCGATGGCGGCGACCTTGCCGCCCTCGTCGAACTCCACGCCGGAACCCTGCGCGGCCTCCTGGGCCTTCGCGACGGCCTGGTCGGTGGCGGCGCGGGCCGCGGCGACCTGCGCGCGCAGCTCGTCGCCGGGCGCGGTCACGTACTGCACCGTCAGCAGGCGCTCGCTCTGCAGGGCGTGCAGGAGCGCGTTGTTCTCGGCCGACCTCTCGGTGAAGTTGGCGAGGTCGCGCTCGTCGTCGGCGTGCTCCACCGACACGGTGGTGAGCGCTGCGACCGCGAGCACCAGCAGCACCAGGGGTACCGCGAGCAGGGCCAGGAGCTTCGCTCTGATGCTCAGGTTCCGCAGCATGTCAACCTTCCGTAAGCGGTGGTGAGCGGTGAGGGGGCCCACCTGTGCTCGAGCAGGACGTCTGGTGTTCTCTCGGGCCCGTGGGGGCCGGGGGTGAGCGGGGCCGGGACAGGACCGCTCGTTCGGCCCATCGGCGGATGGCGTGTCGAGTGGAGGGATCCGGTG
>NZ_JAAALM010000050.1 GCF_009906395.1 Kineococcus indalonis | reverse complement strand
CACCACGTGCTGGCCGTGGTGCCGCTGGTGCTGGGGGTCCTGCTCTCGCTGCCCGTGGGGTACCTGGGCGTGCGCCTGCCCCGGCTGTACCAGCCGCTCATGGGCGTGGCGGGCATCGTCTACGCCATCCCCTCGCTGGCGGTGTTCGTGACGCTGCCGTACCTGCTGGGCACCCGGATCCTGTCGCCGGTGAACGTCGTGGTGGCGCTGACGGTCTACACGCTGGCGCTCATGGCCCGCACCGTGGCCGACGGCCTGCGCTCGGTGGACCCGGCGCTGGCCGAGGCGGCCACCGCCATGGGCTACCGGCGCACGCGGCGGCTGCTGGAGGTGGAGCTGCCCCTGGCGCTGCCGGTGGTGCTGGCCGGGGTGCGGGTGGCCGCGGTCTCGAACATCAGCCTGGTCAGCGTGGGCGCGCTCATCGGCGTGGGGGGCCTGGGGGCCCTGTTCACCCGGGGGTTCCAGCTGTTCTACACCGCGCCGATCCTGGTGGGCATCCTGCTGACCCTGCTGCTGGCCGGGGTGGCGGACCTGCTGCTGGTGCTGCTGCAGCGCTGGGTGACGCCGTGGACGCGCGCCTCGGCGGGGAGGGGCTGAACCGTGGACGAGACGCCGTACCTGCTGGACCCCGCCCGCTGGAGCGGGCCCGGATCCATCCCCGACCTGACCCTGCAGCACCTGGGGTACACGGGCCTGGCGCTGCTGCTGGGCGTGGCGATCGCCTTCCCGCTGGGCCTGCTCATCGGGCACACCGGCCGGGGGGCGTTCCTGGCCGTCAACGCCGGCAACGCCGGGCGGGCGCTGCCCACGCTGGGCCTGCTCATGCTGCTGGTGACCCTGATGAACCGCCTGGACGCGGTGCCGGCCGTCATCGCGCTGGTGGTGCTGGTGCTGCCGCCGATCCTCACCTCCACCTACGCCGGGCTGCGCTCGGTGGACCGCGCCGCCGTGGACGCCGCGCGCGGCATGGGGATGCGCCCGCTGCAGGTGCTCTTCGGCGTGGAGGTGCCGATGGCGATGCCGGTGCTCTTCAGCGGGCTGCGCGCCGCGACGCTGCAGGTGGTGGCCACCGCCACGGTCGCGGCCTCGGTCGGCCTGGGCGGGCTGGGGCGCCTGCTCATCGACGGCCTGGCCCTCAACGACTACGGTCGCGTGGTCGCCGGGGCGGTCGTGGTGGCGGTCCTGGCGATCGCGCTGGACCTGCTGCTGGCCCTGGCGCAGCGGCTCGTCGTCCCCCGGGGGCTGGGCGGGCGCCGCCCGCGCGGCGGGCGCGGCCAGCGCCCGCCCACCCCGGCACAGTCCCGCCTCGACGTCGACCTGGCGTGAGGCCCAACGGAAGGACCCACCCGTGAAGCGCAGGACCCTGCTGACGACCGCGCTGGCCTCGGGAGCCGGCCTGACCCTGGCGGCCTGCGGGGCGGGGGAGGACCCCCTGGCGGCCGGGACGCCCTCGGGCGGGTCGTCCTCGACGTCGGCCGTCATCATCGGCTCGGCGAACTTCCCCGAGAGCGAGCTGCTGGGCGAGATGTACGCGCAGGTGCTCGAGGGCGCCGGCGCGCAGGTGCAGCGCCAGTTCGGCATCGGCTCGCGCGAGGTGTACCTCAAGGCCCTGCAGGACGGCTCGATCGACCTGATCCCGGAGTACAACGGCGCCCTGCTCGCCGCCCTGGTCGAGGGGGGCGCGCCGCAGGGCGTGAGCACCCCGGAGCAGGTGTACGACGCCCTGCAGGACGTGCTGCCGGAGGGCACCGAGGTCCTGGAGCAGTCCGCGGCCGAGGACAAGGACAGCCTGTCGGTGACCGCCGCGACCGCGCAGCAGTACTCGCTGGCCACCATCGCGGACCTGGCCCCGGTGGCCGGGCAGCTCGTGGCCGGCGGCGCGCCGGAGTTCACCGAGCGCTACCAGGGCCTGGTGGGCCTGGAGGAGCTGTACGGCGTGCGGTTCAAGGAGTTCCGCCCGCTGGACGCCGGCGGCCCGCTGACCGTGCAGGCGCTGGTCAACGGCGACATCGCCGTGGCCAACATCTTCACCACGGACTCCGCCATCGAGACGAACGGCTTCGTGGTGCTGGAGGACCCGCAGAACCTCTTCCTCGCCCAGAACGTCCTGCCGCTGATGCGCTCCACCAAGAACACCCCGGAGATCACCGAGGCGCTCAACGCGTTCTCCGCGACCCTGACCACGGAGAAGCTCACGCGGTACCTGGCGCGGGTGCAGGTGGACAAGCAGACCAGCGCCGAGGTCGCGAAGGCCTACCTGGCGGACAACCCCGTCGGCTGACGGCCCGCACGCACGACGACCAGCACGCACGACGGCCCGGTCCCCGCGCTCGCGGGGACCGGGCCGTCGTGCGCCGCGACCGTCAGCCCTGGGGCACCAGCCACACCGCGCCCAGCGGCGGCACCCGCAGGGCCGCGGACTGCGCCCGGCCGTTCCACGAGGGCCCGTCGGCGATGAGCGTGCCGGTGTTCACCACGCCGGAGCCGCCGAAGCGCTCGGCGTCGGTGTTGAGGACCTCCTTCCAGCGGCCGGGCTGCGGCAGCCCGACGCGGAAGTCCTCGTACGCCCCGCCGGAGAAGTTCACCACGACCACCAGCGGCTCACCGGCGGTGGAGCGGCGCACGAAGGAGATGAGGTTGCGCTGGTTGTCGCCGCCGTCGATCCACTCGAAGCCCTCGGGGGAGAAGTCCTGCTCCCACAGCTCCGGGTGCGCCTTGTAGAGGGTGTTGAGCTCCTTGACGAGGTCGTGCAGGCCCTTGTGCCAGGGGGTGTCCAGCAGCCACCAGTCCAGCGAGCGCGCCTCGGACCACTCGGCCTCCTGGCCGAGCTCGGAGCCCATGAAGAGCAGCTGCTTGCCGGGGTGGGACCACATGTACGCCAGGTAGGCGCGCACGTTGGCCAGCTGCTGCCAGCGGTCGCCGGGCATCTTGCGCAGCAGGGAGCCCTTGCCGTGCACGACCTCGTCGTGGGAGATCGGCAGGCAGAACTTCTCGCTGAACGCGTACACCAGGCTGAACGTCAGCTCGCCGTGGTGGTACTGCCGGTACATGGGGTCCTGCGCGGCGTAGGCCAGGGTGTCGTGCATCCAGCCCATGTTCCACTTCAGGCCGAAGCCGAGGCCGCCGCCGCTGGTGGGGGCGGTCACGCCGGGGAACGCCGTGGACTCCTCGGCGATCATCATGATGCCGGGGGTGCGCTTGTAGGCGGTGGCGTTGGCCTCCTGCAGGAAGGCGATGGCCTCCAGGTTCTCCCGGCCGCCGTACTGGTTGGGCAGCCACTGGCCCTCCTCGCGGGAGTAGTCCAGGTAGAGCATCGAGGCGACGGCGTCCACGCGCAGGCCGTCGGCGTGGAACTCCTCCAGCCAGTACAGCCCGGAGGCGACGAGGAAGTTGCGCACCTCGCTGCGGCCGAAGTCGAAGACGTAGGTGCCCCAGTCCATCTGCTCGCCGCGGCGCGGGTCCGGGTGCTCGTACAGCGCGGTCCCGTCGAAGCGGGCCAGGGCGAACTCGTCCTTGGGGAAGTGCCCGGGCACCCAGTCGATGATGACGCCGATGCCGGCCTGGTGCAGGCGGTCGATGAGGTGGCGCAGCTCGTCGGGCGAGCCCCAGCGCGAGGTGGGCGCGAAGTAGGAGGTCACCTGGTAGCCCCAGGAGCCGCCGAAGGGGTGCTCCATGACGGGCAGGAACTCCACGTGCGTGAAGCCGGCCTCGGTGACGTAGGCGACGAGCTCGTCGGCGAGCTGCGCGTAGCCCAGCCCCTGGCGCCAGGAGCCCAGGTGCACCTCGTAGATCGAGATGGGCCCGGCGTGCGGGTCGGTGGCCGCGCGGCGCTGCAGCCAGTCGCCGTCGCCCCACTCGTAGGCGGTGTCGGTCACCACCGACGCGGTGGCCGGGGGCACCTCGGTGGCGCGGGCCATCGGGTCGGCCTTCTGCCGCCAGTGCCCGTCCTGGCCGAGGATCTCGAACTTGTAGCGCGAGCCGGCGCCCACGCCGGGCACGAACACCTCCCACACCCCGGAGGAGCCCAGCGAGCGCATCGCGTCGGTGCGCCCGTTCCAGTGGTTGTGGTCGCCCACGACCCGCACGGCCTGGGCGTTGGGCGCCCACACCGCGAAGGAGGTGCCGTCCACGGGGCCCATCGGGCCGCTCCAGTGGCGCACGTGCGCGCCCAGGACGTTCCAGAGCTGCTCGTGGCGGCCTTCGCCGATCAGGTGCAGGTCGACCTGGCCGACGGTGGGCAGGAACCGGTAGGGGTCGTCGACGACGTGCGGCTCGCCGTCCTCGTAGACGACCTCCAGGCGGTAGTCGCCGACGGTGCCGCCGGCGTGGGCGCCGGCCCACACGCCGTCGTGCTCGTGGACCAGCCCGACGCGCTCACCGCCCTGGGTGACCACGGTGACGGAGGACGCGAACGGCTTCAGCGCCCGGTAGGTGACGCCGCCGTCGTGCGGGTGCGCGCCGAGCACCGAGTGCGGCGACCAGTGGGACCCGGTGGCGACCTTCGCGAGGTCGTCGGGGTCCACGGGACGGGGGGTGGCGGCTTCGCTCGACATGGGCTCCAGTCTCCGGTCGGGGGGGCCCGTCCGCGCGTCGGGGCGGACCCGGTGTTCTCGGGTGGGTCAGGACCAGGGGGTCACGACGCCGGCCTCACGAGGTCAGCCGCCGGACGGCGCCGAGCGGGATGCGGACCCAGTCCGGGCGGTTGCGGGCCTCGTAGACCACCTCGTACAGGGCCTTGTCCAGCTCCAGGGCCGCCAGCAGCGTCGCCGCCGCCGACCCGGGCACCCGCGGGTCCACGCCCGTGCCCGCGGCGTAGGCGGCCAGGAACGCCTCGCGGCACTGCGCCGCCCAGCGCGCGGCCGCCTCCTCGCCGCCCTCGCCGGCGCCGGCGGAGGCGGCGTAGTCGAAGGAGCGCAGCATCCCGGCCACGTCGCGCAGCGCCAGGTCCGGCACGCTGCGCTCGGCCAGCGGGCGCAGCGGCTCGCCCTCGAAGTCCAGCAGCACCCACCCGCGCTCGGCCGAGCGCAGCACCTGGCCCAGGTGGTAGTCGCCGTGCACGCGCTGCAGGTCCGGGGCGCCGGTGACGTGCCGCACGGCCTGCACGCGGGCGGTGGCCGCCTCGGCGACCTCGTGCAGCTGGGGCACCGCGGTGCACGCCCACGCCACGCGCGCGGCCAGGCCGTCGGCCAGCGCGGACAGCCGCTGCGGGGTGGCCGGCTCGGTGGGCAGCTCGCGCGCCAGCACCGCGTGGACCTCGGCGGTGGCCGCGCCCAGCTCGCCGGCCTCCTCGGCGAAGCCGCGCCCGGCGGCCACGGCGGCGGTGGCCACCCGCCAGGCGTCCTGCGAGCCGGCGAGGAACTCCGTCAGGTGCGCCAGGTGCCCGTGGGCGGTGGTGCCGTCGGGGGCGGTCCACTGCCCGTCGACCCACCCGGCCGGGCGCGGCACGCGCTCGCAGCCGGCGCCGGCCAGGGCGGTCTGCACCACGACGTCGGGGTTGTCCCCGGCGTTGAGCACGCGGAACACCTTGGCGATGAGGGGCGTGCCGCCGGAGCCGGCCGGCGGGCTGACCACGATGGAGGTGTTGGACTGCTCGCCGCCGAGCACCTTCGTGCTCGCCCCGGCGGGCACCGGCAGCCCGCCGTCGGCGCTGGTGCCGTGCACGCCGAAGGACGGCGAGCCGGCGCCCTCCTCGGCGGCGACGAGGCCCAGCAGCGCGCGGGTGAACGTCGGGTCGTGCGGGCCGTCGTACACCCACGCCTCGGAGCCGTCGACGTCGGGCAGGTGGCCGACCAGCGCGCCGGCCAGGGACTCGTCGGGCGCGGGGCGCACGGTCAGCGGCACCGCGTACACGGTGGTCTCCGCGTCGGCGTCGGCGTCGGCGTCCGCGTCGGTGTCGACCTCGCCGGGCCGGCCGGTGCGCACCGTGAGGGCCACGAGCTGCGCCACGCCCGTCTCGTCCAGGGGCGTGCGCTCCAGGCGCCGCAGGTGCACCGAGGAGCCCTTGTGGGCGAACCACCGCTGCCGCGGCGCCCAGGCCAGCAGCAGCTGCGCGATCGCCGCGTCGGAGGCGGCGTCCGTGGCGACGGGGCCGGTCACGAGCCACCTCCGAGCTTGAGCCAGTAGAAACCTCGCGGGCCGAGGGTGACCGTCATGCCGCCCTCGGCGTCCACCGCGGGGAAGGCGGCGCCGCCGAACAGGTCGCGCACGCTCGCCCCCGCCTGCCCCGGCATGCGCAGCACAGCGGACTGGGCGTGGTCGGAGAGGTTGTTGACGCACAGCACCGTCTCGCCGTCCTGGTCCTGGGTGGGGTCGAGCACCCGCAGGTACGCCAGCACGGAGTCGTTGCTGCAGTACCCGTCGTCCGGGCGCGGGACCGCGGCGCCGACGGCGGCCTCCAGGGAGGCGTCGGGCAGGCTCAGGCCCTCCTCGGTGCTCCCCGGGTGGCGCGGGGTCAGCGGCACGTAGCGGCCCAGGCCGAAGGCGGGGTGGCGCTTGCGCACGGCCAGCACGTTGCGCACCCAGTGCAGCAGCGAGCTGGACGTGGCCAGCTGCGCCTCGACGTTGACCGACTGGTAGTTGTACACCAGCGACTGGATGGTCGGCAGGTACAGCTTGCCGGGGTCGGCGGCGGAGAAGCCGGCGTTGCGGTCCGGCGTCCACTGCATCGGCGTGCGCACCGCGTCGCGGTCGTCGAGCCAGATGTTGTCGCCCATGCCGATCTCGTCGCCGTAGTACAGGCACGGGCTGCCCGGCAGCGAGAGCACCATGGCGTGGATGAGCTCGATCTCCGGGCGGGAGTTGTCCAGCAGGGGTGCCAGGCGCCGGCGGATGCCGATGTTGGCGCGCATGCGCGGGTCCGGGGCGTACCAGCCGTACATGGCGGCGCGCTCCTCGGTGGTGACCATCTCCAGCGTCAGCTCGTCGTGGTTGCGCAGGAACGTGCCCCACTGGCCGCTGGAGACGGGGATCTCCGGGGTGGCCGAGAGGATGTCGATGATCGGCGTGGCCTTGCCCTCGCGCATGGCGTAGTACAGGCGCGGCATGACGGGGAAGTGGAAGCACATGTGGCACTCCGGCTCCTCCTCGGTGCCGAAGTACTCCACGACGTCGAAGGGCCACTGGTTGGCCTCGGCCAGCAGCACCCGGCCGGGGTACTCCTCGTCCACCATCCTGCGCAGCCGCTTGAGGAACTGGTGGGTCGCCGGCAGGTTCTCGCCGTTGGTGCCCTCCTCCTCGTACAGGTAGGGCACCGCGTCCAGGCGGAAGCCGTCGATGCCCATGTCCATCCAGAAGCGGACGGTGTCGAACATCGCCTCCTCGACGGCCGGGTTGTCGAAGTTCAGGTCCGGCTGGTGCGAGAAGAAGCGGTGCCAGAAGTACTGCCGGCGCACGGGGTCGAAGGTCCAGTTCGACGTCTCGGTGTCGACGAAGATGATGCGCGCCTCGGAGTACTTCTCGTCGGTGTCGCTCCAGACGTAGAAGTCGCCGTAGGGGCCGTCGGGGTCGGAGCGGCTGGCCTGGAACCACGGGTGCTGGTCGCTGGTGTGGTTCATCACCAGGTCGATGATGATGCGGATGCCGCGCTGGTGGGCCTCCTGCACCAGCCGCTGGAACTCCGGCAGGGTGCCGAACTCCGGCAGCACCGCGTTGTAGTCGGAGATGTCGTACCCGCCGTCGCGCAGCGGCGAGGCGAAGAACGGCGGCAGCCACAGGCAGTCCACGCCGAGCCACTGCAGGTAGTCCAGGCGGCTGGTCAGGCCGGAGAAGTCACCGGTGCCCGAGCCGTTGGAGTCGGAGAACGCCCGCACCAGCGCCTCGTAGAAGACGGCGGTCTTGTACCACTGCGGGTCGTTCTTCAGGCCGGGTCCGGCGATGTGCAGGTTCTCCACCTCAGCCCCCCGCCCCGTGCGGCAGGACGTGGAAGACGTGCGCGGGCTCGACGTGGGGGTCCAGGCGCACGTAGTCGTGCTCGCCCCACTCGTAGGTGGCGCCCGTCAGCTCGTCGCGCACGGTGAAGCGCTCCCACCACTGCCGCCCGATCGCGGCCATGTCCAGGTGCACGGTGGTCTCGCGGGTGGCGTGCGGGTCCAGGTTCACCACGACGATCAGCAGGTCCTCGGTGCCGTCGGGCGCCACCCGGCGGCGGGAGAACGCCAGGACGTTCTCGTCGTCGCAGGGGTGGAAGGTCGTGCCGCGCAGCTCCTGCAGCGCCGGGTGCGCGCGGCGCACCTCGTTCAGGCGCCGCAGGTACGGCGCCAGGCTCCAGCCCTCCGCCTCCGCGCGCGCCCAGTCGCGCGGGCGGAACTGGTACTTCTCGTTGTCCAGCTGCTCCTCGGCGCCGGGGCGCGCGGCGTGCTCCACCAGCTCGTAGCCGGAGTAGATGCCCCACGACGGGCTGAGCAGCGCGGCCAGCACGGCGCGCAGCTTGAACACCGGCGGGCCGCCGTACTGCATCGTGGGGGTGAGGATGTCGTGCGTGGTGGGCCAGAAGCTGGGCCGCATGTAGTGCGGGGACTGCGTGCTCAGCTGGTCCAGGTACTCGCGGATCTCCCAGGCGGCGTTGCGCCAGGCGAAGTACGAGTAGGACTGCTGGAAGCCGACCTTGGCCAGGGTGTGCATCATCGCCGGGCGGGTGAACGCCTCCGACAGCCACACCACCTCGGGGTGCTCGCGGCGCACCTCGGCGATGAGCCACTCCCAGAACTCCACCGGCTTGGTGTGCGGGTTGTCCACGCGGAAGCACGTGACGCCGTGCTCGATCCAGACGTCGACGACCCGCTTGACCTCGGCGTAGATGCCGGCGGGGTCGTTGTCGAAGTTCAGCGGGTAGATGTCCTGGTACTTCTTCGGCGGGTTCTCCGCGTAGGCGATGGTGCCGTCGGCGCGGGTGGTGAACCACTCCGGGTGCTCGGTGACCCACGGGTGGTCCGGGGAGCACTGCAGCGCCAGGTCCAGGGCGACCTCCAGGCCGAGCTCCTTCGCCCGGGCCACGAAGAAGTCGAAGTCCTCGAAGGTGCCCAGCTCCGGGTGGATCGCGTCGTGCCCGCCCTCGGCCGCGCCGATCGCGTACGGCGAGCCGGGGTCCAGCGGCCCGGCGTGCAGCGTGTTGTTCGGCCCCTTGCGGTTGGTGCTGCCGATGGGGTGGACCGGGGTGAGGTAGGCGATGTCGAAGCCCATCGCCGCGATCGCCGGCAGCCGCTCGGCGGCGGTGCGGAAGGTGCCCGACACCCAGCGGCCCGCGCCCTCGTCGAAGTGCGCGCCCTCCGAGCGGGGGAAGAACTCGTACCAGCTGCTGAAGGCGGCCAGGCGGCGCTCCACCAGCAGCGGCAGCGTGGGGGAGGGGGAGACCATCTCGCGCAGCGGCAGGCGCTCCAGCGCCGCGCGCACCTCGCCGGAGGTGCCGGCGGCCAGGCGCTCGCCGTCGCCCAGCGAGGTGTCGCGCAGCCGGTTGGCCGCCGCGCGCAGCACCGCGGCGCCCCCGCCGTCGCGCCCGGGCAGGTCCGCGGCGCGCTCCAGCAGGCGCGCGCCCTCCTCGAGCATGAGCGCCACGTCCACGCCCGCCCCCACCTTGATGGTGGCGTCGTGGTCCCACGTGCCGTACGGGTCCGACCAGCCGTCCACCCGCAGGCCCCAGGCGCCCTCGGCGTCGGGCACGAGCACGGCCGCGTAGGAGTCGGTGCCGGCGTTGGTGAGCTCCATGCGCGCGCTGGGGCCGTCGGAGCCGTCCGGGCGCACCAGCACCGCCGTGGCGGCGACGGCGTCGTGGCCCTCGCGGAAGACCGTGGCCGTCACCGGCACCAGCTCGCCCACGGCCGCCTTCGACGGCCAGCGGCCGGCGTCCACGGCGGGCGCGACGTCGAGCACGGGGATGCGGCCCACCACCGGCCGGGTGCCGCCCGGGGCCGGCGTGGTGCGCACCGCGGGGGTGTGCGCGGGCTGCGTCGCGGCGGCACCGGCCGCGCGCGCCGTCGGCTGCTCCTCAGTCGTCACGTCCGGCAACCTACCGACGGCGGGCGGAGGTGTCGCGCGGGAGCGGGCGCGCCCGGCGCGCCCCGCGCGGACCCGCCCGCTCGCCTGTCGGGGAGGTGCCCGCGCGGCTACTGTCCCTCCCCGTGAGAGCCATCCGACGCTTCACCGTCCGCACCGTGCTCCCCGCCCCGCTGGCCCCCCTCGGCGAGCTGGCCAGCAACCTGCGCTGGTCGTGGCACGAGCCCACCCGCGACCTCTTCGAGTCCATGGACCCGGCCGCGTGGGCGGCGGTGCAGCGCGAGCCCGGCGCCCTGCTCGGTGCCCTGAGCACCGAGCAGCTGGACGCGCTGGCGGCCGACGAGGCCTTCGTGGCGCGGGTGCGCGGGGCGGCGGCGGACCTGCGCGCCTACCTGGAGCGGCCCGGCTGGTACGCCTCCCTCGGGTCGGGCGCGCCCGCGTCCATCGCCTACTTCTCCATGGAGTTCGGCATCACCGGTGCCCTGCCGCAGTACTCCGGGGGCCTGGGCATCCTCGCCGGCGACCACCTGAAGTCCGCCAGCGACCTGGCCGTGCCCGTCGTGGGCGTCGGGCTCTTCTACGCCACCGGCTACTTCAAGCAGTCCCTCTCGCGCGACGGCTGGCAGCAGGAGACGTACCCGGTGCTGGACCCGGACGGGCTGCCGCTGGCGCTGCTGCGCGAGGCCGACGGCACGCCCGCGAAGGTGCACGTCGACCTGCCCGGCGGCCGGCGCCTGGTGGCGCAGGTGTGGAAGGCGCAGGTGGGCCGGGTGCCGCTGCTGCTGATGGACTCCGACGTGGAGGACAACGACGAGGCCGCCCGCGGCGTCACCGACCGCCTCTACGGCGGCGGCGGCGAGCACCGGCTGCAGCAGGAGCTGCTGTGCGGCGTGGGCGGCGTGCGCGCCCTGCGGCTGTGGTCGCGCCTGACCGGCGCGCCGGAGCCGGAGGTCTACCACACCAACGAGGGGCACGCCGGCTTCCTGGGCGTGGAGCGCATCCGCGAGCACGTCGAGCGCGGGCTGGCCTTCGAGGAGGCCCTGGAGGCGGTGCGCGCGGCGACGGTGTTCACCACGCACACCCCCGTGCCCGCCGGCATCGACCGCTTCGGCCGCGACCAGATCGAGCTGTACTTCGGCGCCGACAACCCGCTGCCGGGCGTGCCGGTGGAGCGCATCCTCGCCCTGGGCGCGGAGGACTACGACGGCGGCGACCCGGGCGTGTTCAACATGGCCGTCATGGGCCTGCGCCTGGCGCAGCGCGCCAACGGCGTCTCGCGGCTGCACGGCGCGGTCAGCCGGGGCATGTTCGACGGCCTGTGGCCCGGCTTCGACGCCCCCGAGGTGCCGATCAGCTCCATCACCAACGGCGTGCACGCCCCCACGTGGGTGGCCCCGGAGGTGCTGGAGATGGGCCGGCGCTACATCGGCCCGGAGCTGCCGCGCGAGGGGCAGGGCTTCGAGAAGGTCGACCAGGTGCCCGACGAGGAGATCTGGCGCACCCGGCGCCTGCTGCGCGGGCGCCTCGTGGACGACGCCCGCCGCCGCCTGAAGGAGTCCTGGCTGCAGCGCGGGGCCACCGAGGCGGAACTCGGCTGGATCAAGGACGTCCTGGACCCCGACGTGCTGACCATCGGCTTCGCCCGGCGGGTGCCCACGTACAAGCGCCTGACCCTCATGCTGCGCGACCCCGAGCGGCTGCGCTCGCTGCTGCTGCACCCGCAGCGGCCCGTGCAGCTCGTCATCGCCGGCAAGTCCCACCCGGCCGACGAGACCGGCAAGCGGCTGATCCAGCAGATGGTGCGCTTCGCGGACGACCCGTCGGTGCGCCACCGCATCGTCTTCCTGCCCAACTACGACATCACCATGGCGCTGCAGCTCTACCCCGGCTGCGACGTGTGGCTGAACAACCCGCTGCGCCCCTTCGAGGCGTGCGGCACCTCCGGCATGAAGGCCGCCCTCAACGGCGGGCTGAACCTGTCGATCCTCGACGGCTGGTGGGACGAGTGGTACGACGGCGGCAACGGCTGGGCGATCCCCACCGCCGACGGCGTCGACGACCCCGACCACCGCGACGACCTGGAGGCCGCGGCGCTGTACGACCTCATCGAGGGCTCCGTGGCGGCGCGCTTCTACGACCGCGACGAGCGCGGCCTGCCGGCGCGCTGGCTGGAGATGGTGCGCCACACCCTGGCCTCCCTGGGCCCGAAGGTGCTCGCCAGCCGCATGGTCACCGACTACGTGCAGCAGCTGTACGTGCCGGCCGCGCGGGCGGGGCGGGCGGCCGGCGCCTCCGGCGCGGCGGCGGCCCGCGAGCTGGCGCGCTGGAAGGAGCAGGTGCGCTCGGGCTGGGCGGGGGTGCGGGTGGACCACGTGGAGTCCTCCGGCGTGGGCGACTCCGCGCAGGTCGGCGACGTGCTGCACGTGCGCGGCTTCGTGGCGCTGGGCGCGCTGGCGCCGGGGGACGTGGAGGTGCAGGCGGTGCACGGGCGCGTCAACGAGTCCGACCAGCTGACCCCCTCGGGGGTGGTGCGCCTGCGGCACGCGGAGGACTTCGGGGACGGCCGGCACCGCTACGAGGGCGAGCTGCCGCTGCGCCAGACCGGCCCGTTCGGCTACACGGTGCGCGTGCTGCCGCGGCACGAGGGCCTGGCCTCGCCCGCGGAGCTGGGGCTGGTCGTCAACGCCTGACCCGCCCGCGCCTCGCTGGAGGGCGCCGCGGCGCCCTCCAGCGAGGCGCGGGCGCACCCGGCGAGCTGCTCGTCGGACAGCGCCAGCGCCAGGCGCGCGGTCTCGTACTCCTCCAGCAGCCCGGGGCCGAACAGCAGCGGGTCGTCGCCGTTGATCGAGCAGCGCACCCCGGCCTCCAGCAGCGCCGGCAGCGGGTGCCGGCCGATCTCCGGCACGACGGCCAGCTCCACGTTGGAGGTGGGGCACACGTCCAGCACGACCCCCTCGGCGGCCAGCCGCGCCACCAGGGCGGGGTCCTCCACGGCCCGCACCCCGTGCTGCACGCGCCGCGCGCCCAGCCGGTCCAGCGCGTCGCGCACGCTCTGCGGGCCCAGCAGCTCCCCGGCGTGCGGGGTGCTCACCAGCCCGGCCTCGCGGGCGATCGCGAACGCCCGCTCGAAGGGGGCCGGCGGGAAGAGCGACTCGTCGGCGGCCAGGCCGAAGGAGACCACGCCGCGCCCGGCGTGCCCGGCGGCCAGCCGGGCCAGGTCCTCCGCCGCCGAGGGCGGCTCGTGGCGCAGCGCCACCGCCATGAGGCCGAAGCCGATGCCCAGGCGCTCGGCCTCGGCGCGGCCGGCCTCCAGCAGCAGGGCCAGGACCTCCTCCGGGCTGCCCAGCGCGGGCGCGTAGGGCACCGGGGTGGCCTGCACCTCCACCCACACGGCGCCGTCGGCGGCGGCGTCCTGCACCACCTCGCGCACCACCCGGGCCAGCTGCTCGCGGGTGCGCACCAGCAGGCGGGCGCCGTCGTACATGCGCACGAACTCGGCGAAGGAGGCGAAGCCGCGCACGGGCGGCACGGGCACGCCCGCGGCGGCGGCCAGCTCGGCGAGGGTGGCGGGGCGCATGGCGCCCTCCAGGTGCACGTGCAGGTGCGCCTTGGGCAGGGTGGCGAGGTCGCGCACGGTCAGCTCCGGTGTCGTCGTGG
>NZ_JAAALM010000509.1 GCF_009906395.1 Kineococcus indalonis | reverse complement strand
CCGAGGCCCTCCCCGCCGAGCAGCCCGGCGGGGAGGGGCTCGGCGCGCGGGGCGCGCAGCCGTGGACCGTGGTCGTCCTCACCGAGGAGGCGCTGGGCGAGGTCGACGCCGGCAACATCGCCGCCCTGCACGAGGGCGAGGACGTGCGCCACGTCGTCGTCGTGCCCGCCGACACCGAGCGCAACCTGCTGGCGGACGTGCTGGACCACCTGAGCCTGGGCGAGCTGCGCGACGCGCTGGCCGCCGCGCGCGCCCGGCGCCCGGACCCGCAGCGGGCCCGCGCCGACGCCGAGACCGCGCTGGCGCGCACCCTGGAGGAGCTGCGCGCGCTGGGCCTGCGGGCCGAGGGGCGCACCAGCGGCGACGACCCGGTGCCGGTGGTGCGCGAGCTGCTGCGCACCGAGCCGGACGCGCGCGAGCTGGTCGTGGTCACCCGCCCGCACGCCGTGGAGGACACCTTCCACACCGACTGGGCCTCCCGCGCCCGCGACACCCTCGGGGTGCCGGTGCTGCACCTGTACGCCGGCACCATGCGGCTCGGCTGAGCGGAACACCCCCCGCCGCCGGGGGGTTGGACGGGGCATGAGCACCCCGGAGACGACCGCGAAGAAGTACGCCGTCACCAAGTCCGACGAGGAGTGGCGCGCCGAGCTGTCCCCGCAGGAGTACGCGGTCCTGCGCCAGGCCGGCACCGAGCGGCCGTTCACCAGCGAGTACGAGGACGACCCCACCGAGGGCGTGTACGCCTGCCGCGCGTGCGGCGCGGAGCTGTTCACCAGCAGCACGAAGTTCGCCTCGCACTGCGGCTGGCCGTCCTTCTACGACCCGAAGGACACCGACGCCGTCGAGCTGGTCGAGGACCGCACCCTGGGCATGGTGCGCACCGAGGTGCGCTGCGCCACCTGCGGCTCGCACCTGGGCCACGTCTTCGAGGGCGAGGGCTTCCCCACCCCCACCGACCAGCGCTTCTGCATCAACGGCATCAGCCTCACGCTGAGGCCGACCGCCTCCTGAGGGGCGCGCGGCCGGCGGCGGCCCCGGGTGCGCTGCGGGTGCGCGCGCCCGGGGCCGCGGGCACAGTGGGAGGCATGAGCGAGCCGTACTCCTACACCGCCCGACCGGGCGCCGACCCGCAGCCGGGCGACCCGCAGCTGGACCCGCTGGACGACCCGGACCTGCGCCAGGAGGACACCTCGATCGACGGGGGCCCGGACGACGGCGACGAGCTGGGCGCGCTGCGCACCGACACCCTCCTGGGCGACAGCGACGACGACACCTACGACACGGGCCGCCAGGTGAGCCACGCCACCGAGGAGCTCATGCGCGACGACGTCGACCCGGACAACGAGACGATCGACGAGCGCGTGACGCAGGAGGAGCCCGACGAGGCCGGCGGCAGCGGGCACCTGGGCACGGTCGACCACGTCGCCGGCGCCGACACCGAGGACCCCGAGCGCCTCTGAACGCGCGCACCGAGCACGACGCGCCGGAGCCGCCGTCCCCGCGGGGACGGCGGCTCCGGCGCGTCCGGGGCCCGGCGCGCCCGGTGGGGGGGCGCGTCAGGGCAGGGAGGCGACCAGCTCGCCGAGCTGCACGCGCGGGCCGGTGTAGAAGGGCACCTCCTCGCGCACGTGGCGGCGCGCCTCGGTGTTCCGCAGGTCGCGCATGAGGTCCACGATGCGGTGCAGGTCGTCGGCCTCGAAGGCCAGCAGCCACTCGTAGTCGCCCAGGGCGAAGGCGGAGACGGTGTTGGCGCGCACGTCCTCGTAGGGGCGGGCGGCCAGGCCGTGGTCGCGCAGCATCGTGCGCCGCTCCTGCTCGGGCAGCAGGTACCACTCGTAGGAGCGCACGAACGGGTACACGCACACGTAGTCGCGGGCGCGCTCGCCGGCCATGAAGGCGGGAACGTGGCCGCGGTTGAACTCCGCGGGGCGGTGCAGGCCGACCTGCGACCACACCGGGCGCAGGTGGGCGCCCAGGCGGGTGCTGCGCAGCCGGCGGTAGGCCTCCTGCACGAGCTCGACGGTCTCGGCGTACCACCACACCATGAGGTCGGCGTCGGCGCGCAGGCCGGCGACGTCGTACAGGCCGCGGACGGTCAGGCCCTTGCCGGTGAGCTCGTCCAGCAGCGCCTGCACCTCGGCGGTCAGCTCGGCGCGGTCCGCGTCCCCGAGGGTGTCGCGCACGGCGAACACCGACCACATCGTGTAGGCGATGGTGCTGTTGATCTCCTCGGCGCTGGTGCGCGCGGCGCCGGCGGCCGCTGCGTGCGGGGTCTCCTGGCTCATGCCCCCATCGTCCACCCGGGCGCCGGCGGGGCCGGACCCGGGCCGGGTGAGGCGGGTCACCCGGCGGCGGCGCGCCCGTGCCCGGCGGCGAGGCCGGCGAGGGCGTCGTCGGCGGCGCGGGTGCCGGCCGCCACGCACGCGGGCACCCCCACCCCGTCGAGCACGGACCCGGCCAGCGCCAGGGCGCCGGCGGCGGCGACGGCCGCGCGCAGGCGCTGCACGCGCTCGCGGTGCCCGACGGCGTACTGGGGCAGCCCGTCGACCCAGCGCACCACCGCCACGTCCAGCGGGTGCAGCGCCCGGCCCAGCAGCGCGGAGGCGTCCTGCGCGGCCCAGCGCCGCACGTCGGCGTCCTCGGCGTCCAGGGCCTCGCGCTCCCCGGCGCGGCCCAGGGAGACGCGCAGCACCCGCACGTCGGGGCGCTGGGCGGCGACCCACTGCCACTTGTTCGCCGACAGGGTCAGGGCCTTCACGCGCAGCCCCGCGGCGGCGGCCTCCACGGGCGGCACGAGCAGGCCGGAGCCGCTGAGCCCGTCCAGCTCGGCGGCGGGCACGGCGAGGGCGGCGATGACCATGCTCGCGGTCTCCACGGC
>NZ_JAAALM010000508.1 GCF_009906395.1 Kineococcus indalonis | reverse complement strand
GGCAGCAGGGGGCGGCCGGCGCCGCCCGCCTGGCCACCGGCCGCCCCCTGCTGCCGGCGCTGCCGTCCGTGGACCCGCTGTACCTGATGTCCGGGCTGTTCTTCGCCGCCCTCATCGCCGTGCTGCTCGGGCAGACGCTGCTCTCGGGGCGCTCCCCGCACGTGCTCTACCGGCCCGAGCAGATCGACGTCACCCTCGACGACGTCAAGGGCCTGGCGCCCGTGAAGGAGGAGGTCGAGCGCAGCCTGGACCTGTTCCTGTCCGCGCGCAGCTTCCGGCGCGACATGGGCGGGCGCCCGCGCCGCGGCCTGCTCTTCGAGGGCAGCCCGGGCACCGGCAAGACCCACGTGGCCAAGGCGATGGCCCACGAGGCGGGCGTGCCCTTCCTCTTCGTCTCCGCGACCTCCTTCCAGTCCATGTGGTACGGCGCCACCGCCCGCAAGGTGCGCTCCTACTTCCGCGCCCTGCGCCGCGCCGCCCGCGCCGAGGGCGGCGCGATCGGCTTCATCGAGGAGATCGACGCCATCGCCGCGGCCCGCGGCTCGGTGGCGGCCGCGAGCCCGCTGCCGCCGTCCGCGCCGGCCACCGGCGTGCTGGGCTGCGGGGGCCTGACCGGCCTGGCGGTGGGCCCGGCCGCCGCGCCCGCGGTGCGCGTGGAGCGCCTGGCCAGCACCGAGGGTCCCAGCGGCGTCGTCAACGAGCTGCTCGTGCAGATGCAGTCCTTCGACGAGCCCACCGCCGGCGAGCGGCTGCGCGGCTGGGCGGTGGACGCCGTCAACCGCTTCCTGCCCGCCCACCGGCGCCTGGCCCGCCCGCGCCCCGAGCCCGTCGAGGTCCTCGTCATCGCCGCCACCAACCGCGCCGACGCCCTGGACCCGGCGCTGCTGCGCCCGGGCCGCTTCGACCGCCGCCTCGCCTTCGGCCTGCCCGACCGCGCCGGCCGGCGCGAGCTCGTCGACCACTTCCTGGCCCGCAAGGCGCACGAGCCGCAGCTGGACGAGCCCGAGCGCCGCGACGCCCTCGCCGGCATCACCAACGGCTACAGCCCCGTGATGATCGAGGGCCTCCTGGACGAGGCCCTGGTCAACGCGGTGCGCCGCGACGCGGACGGCATGAGCTGGGCGGACGTGGAGCACGCCCGCCTGGTCACCGAGGTGGGCCTGGGCCAGCCCGTGGCCTACACCGCCCACGAGGAGCGGCTCATCGCCACCCACGAGGCCGGGCACGCCACCGTCGCCTGGCTGGTGGCGCCCCAGCGCCGCCTGGAGGTCCTCACCATCGTCAAGCGCGCCTCCTCCCTGGGGCTGCTGGCCCACGGCGACGCCGAGGACGTCTACACCCGCTCGCGCGCCGAGCTGTCCGGCCTCATCGAGATCGCCTTCGGCGGCCAGGTCGCCGAGGAGCTCTTCCTCGGCGACGTGTCCACCGGCCCGGCCGGCGACCTGCAGGCCGCCACCACCACCGCGGCGCAGATGGTCGGCGCCGCCGGCATGGCGGGCACCCTGGTGTCCTTCACCGCCGTGCAGAACGGCGCGCTGGCCGACGGCAACCTCGTCGCCCGCGTCCTGGGCGACACCGAGGGGCGGCGGCTGGTGGAGAACCTGCTCTCCGAGCGCAAGGAGGCCGTGCGCGAGCTGCTGGGCCGCCACCGCCACCTCGTCGCGGCGCTGCGCGACGCCCTGCTGGAGCGCCACGAGCTCATCGGCTCGGAGATCACCGACGTCCTGGAGGCGGCGCGGGCCGCCCACCCCGCCGCGCAGCAGCCGGAGGCGCAGGAGCCCGCCGCGCGCGTGCTCGACCTGCGCGACGGCGCGGTGCACCGCACGTCCCCGGGCCCGTCCCGGGGCTGACCCGCGCGCCCGCGCCCGGAGGGGAGGCGCGGGCGCGCGGGGGGGCGCGGCGCCCCGGGCGCCGCCGCTCAGGCGCCGGGCCGCACCCGGTAGTGGTAGGCGTGGTGCACCGCGAAGCCCGCCCCCTCGTACAGGGCGCGGGCGCCGGCGTTCGCCGCGGCCACCTGCAGGAACGCCGAGGCCGCCCCGCGCGCGCGGCCCCAGTCGGCCACCTCCGCCAGCAGCCGGCGGGCCAGGCCGCGCCGGCGGTGCGAGGCGGCGACCTCCACGGCCGACACCCCCACCCAGCCCGGGCTGAGCGAGCCGCGCGCCACGGCCACCGCGGCACCGCGGTCCAGGACGCGCACGAACACCTGCGCGTCGGCCGAGAGCAGCACCCGCCGCCCCGCCGGGGGGACGGCCGCCCCGCCGCGGTAGTGGTAGCCGGCCAGCCACCCCTCGTCCGGCTCGGCGGAGGAGAGCACCGTGCACCCGGCCGGCAGCGGCGCCGCGCCGGCGCCGGGCAGGGCGCGCACGGCGGCGGTCAGCACCAGCGTCGGGGTGTCCACCGCCCAGCCGCGCGCGGCCAGCTCGCGCGCCACCGCCGGCTCCTGCGGCGCGAGCTCCGCGGCGTGCGGCACGGCCACCCACGCCGGCAGCCCGCGCCGGGCGTAGAAGTCCTCCACCGCGGCCACCGCCGCGGGCAGCGGCACGCCCGGCGAGCCCAGCGCCAGCGCCGAGTTCGCCCGGCCGGTGAAGCCGCCCGCCGCCCGCAGCCGCCACCCGCCCAGCCGCTCGACCTCGTGCGGGCGCCAGTGCGCGGCCGCCACGAGCTCCAGCTCCTCCACGCCGACGGCCGCGTGCGGGGCGCCGCGCCGGCGCGGGGGAGGGGGCACGGCCTTGGCGGCCAGCACGTCGGCGCGGCGCACCCGCACCGGCCCGCGGCGCGTGGCCACCACCAGCGCCTCGCCGTCGGCGTCGGTCAGCTCGCCCAGGGCGTCGCCGGCGGAGCCGTCGGCCAGCCGGTGGCGCACCACCACCCGCGCGCCCACCACCAGCT
>NZ_JAAALM010000507.1 GCF_009906395.1 Kineococcus indalonis | reverse complement strand
GCCCCGGCCCCTGCCCGGGCACCGGGGCGCGCTCAGTGCCCCGCCTCGTGCCAGGAGCGGCCCGCACCGACGGAGACCTCCAGGGGCACCGCGAGGTCGGCGGCCCCGGCCATGGTGCGCCGCAGCAGGTCCTCCAGCCGCTCGCGCTCGCCGGGGGCCACCTCGACGACGAGCTCGTCGTGCACCTGCAGCAGCAGCCGCGAGCGCAGCCCCTGCTCGCGCAGGCCGCGGTCCAGGTCGAGCATGGCGACCTTGATGATGTCGGCGGCCGAGCCCTGGATGGGGGCGTTCAGGGCCATGCGCTCGGCCATCTCCCGGCGCTGGCGGTTGTCGCTGGTCAGGTCGGGCAGGTAGCGGCGCCGCCCCATGATGGTCTCGGTGTAGCCGACCCGGCGGGCCTCCTCCACGACGCCGTGCAGGTAGTCGCGCACGCCGCCGAACCGGGCGAAGTAGTCGTCCATGAGGCCGCGGGCCTCCTCGGTGGAGATCTTCAGCTGGTTCGACAGGCCGAAGGCGGACAGCCCGTAGGCCAGCCCGTAGGACATCGCCTTGATCTTGGCGCGCATGTCGGGGGTGACCTCGGCGGGGGCGACGCCGAAGACGCGGCTGCCGACGTAGCGGTGCAGGTCCTCGCCGGAGGCGAAGGCGGCGATGAGGCCCTCGTCGCCGGACAGGTGCGCCATGATGCGCATCTCGATCTGGGAGTAGTCGGCCGTCAGCAGGCTCTCGTAGGTGGTGCCCCCGCCGTCGCGGCCGACGACGAAGGCGGCGCGGATGCGGCGGCCCTCGTCGGTGCGGATGGGGATGTTCTGCAGGTTGGGGTCGGTCGAGCTCAGCCGGCCGGTGGCGGCGATCATCTGCTGGAAGGTGGTGTGCACCCGGCCGTCGTCGGCCACGGACTTGCGCAGCCCCTCGACGGTCTGGCGCAGCCGGGAGGCGTCGCGGTGCTCCAGCAGGTGCTGCAGGAACGGGTGCTCGGTCTTGACGTACAGGGCGGCCAGGGCGTCGGCGTCGGTGGTGTAGCCGGTCTTGGTGCGCTTGGTCTTGGGCATGCCCAGCTGGTCGAAGAGCACGGTCTGCAGCTGCTTGGGCGAGCCAAGGTTGATCTCGGCGCCGATGACCTCGTGCGCCTGGCGCTGGGCGAGGGCCACGCGCTCGGCGAAGTGGCCCTCCAGCTCCGCGAGCAGGTCGTCGTCGACGGCGATGCCGACGCGCTCGGCGCGGGCGAGGACGTCGACCAGCGGCAGCTCCACGTCGCGCAGCAGGCGGGTGCCGCCGCGGGTCTCCAGCTCGGCGGCCAGGACGTCGGCGAGCTCGTTGATGGCCAGGGCGCGGACCATGTGCTCGGCGGCGCGGTCGTGCTGCTCGGCGCCGACGGGCCCGTCGCCGGCGTCCAGGGCGAGCTGCTCGTCGCCGGCGGGGGCCTCCTGCGCGCCGGCGCCCTCGGCGCGCAGCTCGCGCTTGAGGTGGCGCACGGCGAGGTCGGCGAGGTCGTAGCTGCGCTGGTCGGGGCGGCACAGGTAGGCGGCCAGGGCGGTGTCCATGACGACCCCGGCCAGCGGCCAGCCGCGGGCGGCCAGGGCGTGGCTGGGGCCCTTGACGTCGTGGGCGACCTTGGGCGCGGCGGGGTCGGCGAGCCAGGCGGCCAGGGCGCGCTCGTCGCCGTCGGTGAGGGCGGTGGGGTCGATCCAGGCGGCGACGCCGTCGGCGCCGGCGAGCGCCAGGGCCGTGACGTCGCCGGTGCCGCGGGCCCACTGCCCGGCCACGTGCAGGCCGGTGCGGCCGGTGGCGTGCTCGGTGAGCCAGGGGGCCACCTCGTCCTCCAGCAGGACCGCGCCGTCCACGCCGAAGCCGGCCTCGGTCTCGGGCTCGGCGGACTCCAGGGTGGCGAAGAGGCGGTCGCGCAGGACGCGGAACTCCAGGCCGTCGAAGACGGTGTGGACCTGCTCGCGGTCCCAGGCGCGGCGCACGAGGTCGTCGGGGGCCACCGCCAGGGGCAGGTCGCGCACGAGGGCGTTGAGGCGGCGGTTGCGGATGACGCCGTCGAGGTGGGCGCGCAGGCTCTCGCCGGCCTTGCCCTTGATGCGGTCGGCGTCGGCGATGACGCCGTCGAGGCCGTCGTACGTGGTGATCCACTTGGCGGCGGTCTTGGGGCCCACGCCGGGCACGCCGGGCAGGTTGTCGGAGGTCTCCCCAACGAGGGCGGCGAGGTCGGGGTAGCGCTCGGGGGGCACGCCGTAGCGCTCCTCGACCACCTCGGGGGTCATGCGCAGCAGGTCGGAGACGCCCTTGCGCGGGTACAGGACGGTGACGGTCTCGCGCACCAGTTGCAGGGCGTCGCGGTCGCCGGTGGAGATGAGCACCTCGAACCCGGCGGCGACGGCGCTCTCGGTGAGGGTGGCGATGACGTCGTCGGCCTCGTAGCCGTCCATCTCCACCACGGGCACGCGCAGGGCCTCGAGGACCTCCTTGACGAGCTCGACCTGGCCGCGGAACTCGTCGGGGCTCTTCAGGCGGGTGGCCTTGTAGTCGGCGTAGGCCTCGGTGCGGAAGGTGCTGCGGGAGACGTCGAAGGCGACGGCGAGGTGCGTGGGCTCCTCGTCGCGCAGGACGTTGATGAGCATGGACGTGAACCCGTAGACCGCGTTGGTGGGCTGGCCGGTGCTGGTGGCGAAGTTCTCCACCGGCAGGGCGTAGAAGGCGCGGTAGGCCAGCGAGTGGCCGTCGACGAGCAGCAGGCGGGGACGGGTCTGCTCGGCGCCGGTGCTGCGCGCGGCCGTGCGCGGGGCCGTGCGGCGGGTCGTCGAGGCGGCAGCTGGGGTCACGTCGGCCAGGGTAGTCAGGGTGTCGGACGCGGGGCGGGGCGGCGCGGGCGCACCGCCCCGCCCACGGC
>NZ_JAAALM010000506.1 GCF_009906395.1 Kineococcus indalonis | reverse complement strand
GCCCCCACACCCCTGCCCCCGCGCGGGAGCGCCCGGCGCCGCCGGGGCCGTCGCGGGCGCACCTGGCACACTCGCGCGGGTGCCGACCGCCACCGATCCCCGCGAGGCGCTGCGCGCCGCGCGCCTGTACCTGTGCACCGGCGCGCGCCGGCGCGAGGGCGACCTGGAGCAGTTCCTCGACGCGGTCCTGGCCGCCGGCGTGGACGTCGTGCAGCTGCGCGAGAAGGGCCTGGAGGCGGCCGAGGAGCTGGAGCTCCTGGGAGTGTTCGCCGCCGCCGCGCGCCGCCACGGGCGCCTGCTGGCCGTGAACGACCGCGCCGACGTCGCCGCCGTCGCCGGCGCCGACGTGCTGCACGTGGGGCAGCGGGACCTGCCGCCGGGCGCGGCGCGGCGACTGGTGGGGGCGGGCACGGCGATCGGGCGCTCCACGCACTCCCCCGCGCAGTTCGACGCGGCGGTGGCCGACCCGGACGTGGACTACGCCTGCGTCGGCCCGACGTGGGCGACGCCCACCAAGCCCGGCCGGGTCGCCACCGGCCTGGAGCTGGTGCGCCGCGCCGCCGCGGGCGCCGGCGCGACGCCGTGGTTCGCCATCGGCGGGATCGACCTGTCCACGGTGGACGAGGTCGTCGCGGCGGGCGCGACGCGGGTGGTGGTCGTGCGCGCGATCACGCAGGCCGAGGACCCGGCCGCCGCCACCGCCGAGCTGCTGCGCCGCCTGCCGCCCGGCGCCTGAGGGCCGGCCGCGTCAGGCCACCCGGCAGCGCAGCGGCCGGCCCGCCAGCGCCCGCTCGACCTCCTCGGCGGCCAGGCGCTGCAGGTCGGCCACGGAGTCGTCGGAGAAGTACGCGGCGTGCGGGGTCAGCAGCACCCCCGGCAGCCGCCGCAGCGGGGAGTCCGCCGGCAGCGGCTCCGGCTCGGTGACGTCCAGGGCCGCCGCGCCCAGGCGCCCGTCCTGCAGGGCCCGCACGAGGGCGCCGGTGTCGACCAGGCCGCCGCGGGCGGTGTTCACCAGCACCGCGCCGCGGCGCACCCGGGCCAGCGCGGCGTCGTCGAGCAGGTGCCGGGTGGCGTCGGTGAGCGGCAGGTGCAGGGAGATCGCGTGCGAGCGCTCCAGCAGCTCCTCCAGGCCGACGGCGACGATGCCGCGCGCGGCCAGCGCGGCGGGGTCGGCGAAGGGGTCGTGGGCCAGGACCGTGAACCCGAACGGCGCGAGGCGGGCGGCGACCGCGGAGCCGATGCGCCCGGTGCCGACGAGGCCGACGGTCGTGGAGCGCGAGCCCGGCAGCGGGCTCAGGGCCGCCGGCTGGATCCAGCCCTCCTCGCGCACGGCCCGGTCGTAGGCGGGCAGCTTGCGCAGCAGGGCCAGCAGGCAGGCGGTGGCGTGGTCGGCGACGGTGTCGCTGCCGTAGTCGGGCACGTTCGCCACGGCCACGCCGGCGGCGCGGGCGGCGTCGAGGTCGACGTTGTCCACGCCCACGCCGTAGCGCACCACCGTGGCGCCCGGGGCCATGGCGGCCAGCACCGCGGCGGTGACGGGGGCGAAGTTCACCAGGGCGACGTCCGCGCCGGTCAGGGCCTGGGCGGTCTCGGCCTCGGTGCGGCAGCGGTGCTGGGAGAACTCCGCGCCGGCGCGCTCGGCGACCGCCCGTTCGCGCTCCACGGCGGGGAAGGCGTGGTCGGTGACCACCACGCGCGTCACCGCAGCACCCCGCGCGCGGCGAGGTTGCGCAGCAGCGCCGTGACGCCGAACTCCCACGGCGGGGCCTCCTCGGCGGAGGTGACGGTGTTGACCAGGGTGCCCAGCCGCGGGGCGCTGACGGACACCACGTCGCCGCGGGCGTGGGTGAAACCCTCCCCCGCCCGGTAGCGGTCGTCGGTGGGCGCGAACATCGTGCCGGTGAACAGCGCGAACCCGTCGGGGTACTGGTGGTGCCGGCCCCAGGCGTGGGCGACGAGGTCGAGGGGGTCGCGGCTGATCTCGGCCAGCGAGCTGCTCGCCTCGAGGACGTAGCCCTCGGGGCCCTCCACCCGCAGGGAGACCTCGGTGCGGCGCACGTCGTCCAGGCCGTAGCCGTCGTCGAACAGCCTCAGCACCGGGCCGATCGCGCAGGAGGCGTTGTTGTCCTTGGCCTCGGTGAGCAGCAGCGCGCTGCGGCCCTCGAAGTCGCGCAGGTTCACGTCGTTGCCCAGGGTGGCGCCGACCGCGCGGCCGCGGGAGGTGACGGCCAGCACGACCTCGGGTTCGGGGTTGTTCCAGGTGGAGCGGTCCAGCACCCCGACCTCGGCGCCGGTGCCCACCGCGGAGAGCACCGGGGCCTTGGTGAAGACCTCCGGGTCCGGGCCGATGCCGACCTCCAGGTACTGCGACCACAGCCCCTCGGCCACCAGCACCTCCTTGACGCGGGCGGCCTGCTCGGAGCCGGGCACCACGGAGGAGATCGCGCCGCCCACGACGCCGGCCAGGCGGTCGCGGACCTCCTGCGCGCGCGCCGGGTCGCCCGCGGCGCGCTCCTCCACGACGCGTTCGAGCATGCTGCGCACGAACGTCACGCCCGCAGCCTTGAGCACCTGCAGGTCCACCGGGGCCAGCAGCCGCGCCGCGCCCGCGGTGCGCCGCAGCGTGGCGTCCAGCACCTCCTCCAGCGCCCACTCGCGCCCGCCCGGCGCGCTGCGCACGACGTCGAGCGCGTCCTCGCGCTCCAGCAGCTGCGACACGGTGGGCGCTGCGCCGGTCAGGTCCACCAGGCGGTCCCCGCGCACGGCGGCCACGCACGGGCCGCCGGCGTCCGGGTCGTGGACGCGGGCCACCAGGGTGGCCGTGGCGGCGTCGTCGGGCAGGACGGCGACGCGGTCGCTGCTGAGCTCCATCGTTCCTCCGGTCGTGCGGGGGGGGGGTGCGG
>NZ_JAAALM010000505.1:1812-2905 GCF_009906395.1 Kineococcus indalonis | reverse complement strand
CCGCCGGCGGCGACGCGCCCCGCGCGAGCGCACCCGCGCGCCCGCCACCGCCGCCCCGTAGGGTTCTCCCGGCACACCGGCACCGCGCGCGGTGGCAGCGAGGAGGACCCATGACAACCCTGGACCTGGGCGGCAGCGGGGCCACGGCGTCGAGCACGTCGGGGAGCCGGGCGGCGGGCGCGGCACCCACCGCCCCCGAGCGCACCGTCGGCCAGCTCGTGGCCGACGCCACCAAGGACGTCTCGGAGCTGGTGCGCTACGAGGTGGCGCTGGCCAAGGCCGAGATCACCGCCGACGTCAAGAACGGCGCCCTCGGCGGCGGCCTGTTCGCCGTGGCCGGCGTCTTCGGCCTCGTCGCGTTCGTCTTCCTCGGCATCACCCTCGCCTACGCCCTGCACGAGGGCGCCGGCTGGCCCGTGTGGCTGTCCTTCCTCGTCGTCGCCGTCCTGCTGCTCGTCGTCGCCGGCGGGCTCGCCGCCGTCGGGTTCGGCCGCGTGAAGAAGGTCGGCCCGCCGCGCCGCACCATCCGCTCCGCCAAGGAGACCGTCGCCGCCGTCAAGGCCGCCGCCTCCGGCAAGCCGGTCGCCAAGACCATCCCCGGCGCCTCCGCCGGTCGCGCCAGCATCGGCCGCTGACGCGGCGCGCCGTGGCCGCACCCGCCACCGACGTCTCGGCGGTCCTCGTCGAGGGGCCCTGGCGGCACCGCCTCGTCGCGGCCCACGGCGCGCGCTTCCACGTCGCCGAGCTCGGCGACGGCCCGCTGGTGCTGCTCCTGCACGACTTCCCGCAGTTCTGGTGGGCGTGGCGGGCCCAGCTCGTCGCGCTCGCCGCGGCGGGCTACCGGGCGGTCGCGATGGACCTGCGCGGCTACGGCGCCAGCGACAAGCCGCCGCGCGGCTACGACACGCCCACCTCGGCGGCCGACGCGGCGGCCCTGGTGCGCGCCCTGGGCGAGCGCGACGCCTTCGTCGTCGGCCACGGCGTCTCCGGCCGCACCGCGTGGGCGCTGCCCTCGCTGCACCCGCAGCAGGTGCGCGGCATCGCCGTCGTGGGCGCCGCGCACCCGCTGCTGTCGCGGCGGGTGCTCCTGGAG
>NZ_JAAALM010000505.1:0-1802 GCF_009906395.1 Kineococcus indalonis | reverse complement strand
CTCCTGGAGCGGCTGCGCGGGCAGCGCCCCGCCGGGCGGGGCCTGCGCACCACCGCCGCGGCGCTGGCCCGCCAGCTGCCGGTGCTGCCCGAGCAGCGCCTCGCGCGCGACGAGGGCGTGGAGCAGGTGCTGCGCGAGCGCTCCGGCTCGGCGTGGCCGAGCCCGCGGGACGTCGAGCGCTACGCGCAGGCGGTGCGGGTGCCGTTCGTGGCGCACTCGGCGCTGGAGTACCACCGCTGGGCCGCGCGCTCCGCGGTGCGCGCCGACGGGCGGCGGTTCGCGGCCGCGCTGCGCGCAGGCACCACCGTGCCGGTGCTGCAGGTGCGCGGGGAGCTGGACCCCACGGTGAGCGGCGCCGCGCTGGAGGCCGCCGACCGCTGGGCGCACGGCCCGCACCGCGTGGTGCAGGTGCCCGGCGCCGGGCACTACGTGCCCGAGGAGGCCCCCGAGCGCTTCAGCGCCGCCCTGACGAGCTGGCTGGCGCGCTCCTGAGCCGTGCCGCCCCTCACGCGGCGGCGCACGGGCCGGTGTCGGCCGGCGCGGTGGCCGAGCCCGCCGCGGCGAGCACCGCGTCCAGCTCCACCGGCGTCAGCGCGTAGCCGGTGTGCGGGTCGTCCAGGCTCTTGGCGAACACCACGCCCGCCACCCGGCCGTCCTCGGTGAGCAGCGGCCCGCCGGAGTTGCCCGGCTGCACCTGCGAGTGCACCGAGTACACCTCGCGCACCACGGGCGCGGCGTCGTACACGTCGCGGCCCTCGGCGCGCACGACCTCCCGCACCCGCGCCGTGGCCAGCGTGTACGGCCCGTCCAGCGGGAAGCCGGCCACGACGGCGGCGTCCCCGCGCTGCAGCAGCGGCGAGCGGGGCACCGCCGCCGCGTCCAGGCCCGGCACGTCCAGCACCGCCAGGTCCCGCGCCGGGTCGAAGGCCACCACCCGCGCCGGGTAGCGGCGCCCGGCGCCCTGCGGCTGCACCAGCGGCTCGCCCACCCCGGCCACGACGTGCGCGTTGGTCACCACGCGCGCCGAGCCGCCCCGGCGCGCGGCGACGAACCCGCTGCCCTCCAGGCCGCGCCCGCAGGCGGCGGCCACGCCGGTGACCTTCACGACCCCGCCCTGCGCCGCGCGCAGCCCGGGGGTGTCGGGCACGGCGGCGGCGGGCGGGTCCACCGGCGCGATCGGCTCGGGGTCCAGCCCGGCGAACACGCGGGGGAAGCCGCTGGCGCGCGCGGCGGACCAGAAGCGGCCCAGCAGCGCGCCGGGGTCGGCGGGCAGCGCCGCGTCCACGGTGCCGACCACGCGCGAGCCGGTGACCGCGCGCACCACCGCCGGCAGCGGGGCGGTGCGCGCGGCGCCGGCGACCACCCACAGCACCAGCAGCGTGGCCACCGCGCCGGCCAGCGCCCCCAGCAGCGAGTCGGCCACCCGCGCCGGGCGCGAGCGCACCCGCCCGCGCAGCCGCGCGGCGAGCGTGCCGAGCAGCAGCCGGCCCAGCACCGCCAGCACCAGGGTGCCCACCACGACGACCAGGGCGGGGCGCACGCCCGGCGCCCAGCCGGCCACCAGCCGCGGCAGGGCCACCACGCCGGCGAGCGCCCCGCCGAGCAGCCCGGCCAGCCCGGCCAGGCCCACCAGCAGCCCCTCGCGGTACCCGGCGGCCAGCTGCGCCAGCAGCAGCGCCGCCAGCAGCAGGTCCAGCACGAGCGCGGCGCTCACGGGCGCCTCACGCCCCCGCCCACGCCAGCGCCTCCTGCAGCGTCAGCTCGGCCACCGCGCCCGCCGTCCCCGCCGCGCTCGTGCTGGA
>NZ_JAAALM010000504.1 GCF_009906395.1 Kineococcus indalonis | reverse complement strand
TCTCAGGTAAGCGCTATCCCATCGGTCGACGAGGACCAGGAGGACCCGTGGAGCACGCACCCGCCACGCTGACCGACCCCGCGGGCGCACCCGCCGCCCCGCGCCCCGCCCGCAGCGCCGTCGTCGTCGGCACCGGGGCCATCGCCCACGCCCACGCCGCCGCGCTGCGCACCGCCGGCGAGCGGGTGCGCCTGGTCGCCGCCGTCGACGTCGACGAGGACAGGGCGCGGGGGTTCGCCGAGCGCTGGGGGGTGCCCGCCACCGCCGGCCGCCTGGAGGACGTGCTCGCCGCGCACCCGGTGGACCTCGTCCTGCTGTGCACGCCGCCGGCCACCCACGTGCCGCTGGCCGAGACGGCGCTGGCCGCCGGGGCGAACGTCGTGGTGGAGAAGCCCGTGGCGCTCTCCCTGGCCCAGACCGACCGCCTGCTGGCCGCCGAGGCCGCCTCGACGGGCTCGGTGGCCGTGGTCTCCCAGCACCGCTTCGGCTCCGGCGTGCGGCGCCTGGCCGCCCTCGTGGCCGACGGCACCCTCGGCCGCCCCCTCGTGGCGACCTGCCTGACCCAGTGGTACCGGCCCGACGCCTACTTCCAGGTGCCCTGGCGCGGCACCTTCGAGGCCGAGGGCGGCGGGCCCACGATGGGCCACGGCATCCACCAGGTGGACGTCCTGCTCGCCGTGCTCGGGCAGTGGAGCGAGGTGAGCGCGATGGCCGCGCGCGGCGCGCGCCCCACCCGCACCGAGGAGGTCTCCACCGCCACCGTGCGCTTCGCCTCCGGCGCGCTGGCCGCCGTGGTGAACTCCGTGGTCTCCCCGCGCGAGACGTCCGCGCTGCGCTTCGACCTCGAGCGCGCCACCGTGGAGCTGACCCACCTGTACGGCTACGGCGACGAGGACTTCACCGTCACCGCCGCCCCCGGCCACGAGGAGGGGGTCGCCCGCGCCTGGGCCGCCGGACCGGCCGGGGTGCCCAGCAGCCACGCGGCGCAGTTCGCCGCCGTCCTGGACGCCCTGGACGCCGGCACCACCCCGCCGGTGGCGCTGCGCACCGCCCGCGACACCCTCGAACTGGTCGCGGCCACCTACCGCTCGGCGTTCACCGGCGAGCTCGTGCGCCGCGGCGACATCGGCCCCGACGACCCGTTCGCGCTGCGCATGGACGGCACCGGCGCCCCGTGGGAGCGCGCCGGCACGGCGGCGCAGCGGTGAGCGCGGTGCGCGCGGTGCGCGCCGAGCACGACGAGGGCGCCGGGGGGTTCACCGTCCACCTGCGCACCGGCGAGCGCGACGTGGAGGTGGCCCGCTACCGCTACCGCAGCGACGTGCCGCAGCTGGAGTCCCCGCGCCCGTACCTGCACCCGCTGCGCACCCCCGCCGGGCACGAGGTCACCCTGTACCGCCCGCACGACCACGTGTGGCACAAGGGGATCGCCTGGTCGCTGCCCCACGTCGGCCCGCACAACTTCTGGGGCGGGCCCACCTACGTGCGCGGTCGCGGCTACGTGCAGCTGGACAACGACGGCTCCGTGGACACCGTCGAGGTGCTCGCCGCCGGGGACGCGGCCGACGGCACGGGCGGCACCGGCGGGACCGGCGCGGGGGGCGCGGCGCGCTTCGCGCACGAGCTGGCCTGGCACGCGCAGTCCGGCGAGGAGGTCGTGCGCGAGCGGCGCGAGCTGGTGTTCGCCGCCGCCACCGCCGACGCCTGGGTCCTCACCGTGGACCTGGCGCTGCGCAACGTCTCCGGCGGCGACCTGCCCCTGGGCAGCCCCACCACCAACGGCCGGGAGAACGCCGGCTACGGCGGGCTGTTCTGGCGCGGCCCGCGCAGCTTCACCGGCGGGCGGCTGGTCACCGAGCGGGCGGCCGGCGGCGACGAGCTGCGCGGCGAGCGGGCCGAGTGGATGGCCTTCAGCGGCCGGCACGACGAGGTGGACGCCGCCTCCACCGTGCTGCTGCTCGACGACCGGGGCAACCCGCGGCACCCGCCGCAGTGGTTCGCGCGCAGCGAGCAGTTCGCCGCCCTGTGCCCGGCGCCGTTCTTCGCGCAGGAGCTGGGCTTCGCCGACGGCGAGGAGCTGCGCTTCCGCTGCGCCGTCGTCGTGGCCGACGGCGCCAGCGACCCCGAGCGCGGGCGCGGGCTGGCGGCCCTGGGCCGCGCGGCGCTGGCCGCCGCGCGCACCGCCGCGGCCTGAGGAGCGGCCGGGCTCAGCCCAGCCAGTCGAACGGCGACTGCGTCAGCGGCCGCCAGTCCGGGGTGTCGCCCTGCAGCACCATCACGGCGGCCGCGGAGGCCACGAGCAGCAGCAGCCCGACCGCGGCACCGGTGGACCGCTCGCTGCGCAGCGCGGAGCGCACCGCGGTGCGCGCGCCGCGCTGCAGCGAGCGGCTGCCCGGCCCGAACCACGCCACGAGCACCCCCGCCAGGCCCCCGGCGGCCAGCAGCTCCGGCGCGCCGGGGTCCGAGCCCAGCGGTCCGCCGGCGACCGTGCCGCCGATGAAGACGACGCTCAGGCCCACCAGCAGCGGCACGATCGAGGCCAGGGCCGTGGACAGGGCCGCGCGCAGCAGGTGCCACGGCGTCGCGGCCGTCACCGCCAGCGCGTCCGTCGAGCGCGGGCCCGCCTCCCAGCGGCGGCGGAACAGCGCTGCCGAGGCGCGGTCCACGGTGCGCGCCAGCACCCCGGCGGCGAACGCCACGACCACCCCGGCGGTGGGGGCGACCGCGAGGACGCCGACCAGGGCCAGCAGGCCGGCGAACAGGGTCCAGGAGCGCTGCGGGCGCGCCGGCTGCCCGTTCGTGCCCAGCCGCGGCGCGGAGCGCTCCCGCCCGCCGGCGCGGTCGTCCTGCCCGGCGGGCCGGTCCAGCGGCCCGCGCTGCTGCCCGGGCAGCGGGTACCCCGCGGGCCGCTGGAC
>NZ_JAAALM010000503.1 GCF_009906395.1 Kineococcus indalonis | reverse complement strand
CTGGAGGAACCGTGCCCGCCACGCGCCCCGCGCCGGCCCCCGCCCCTCGCGCGCTGCTGCTGGAGAACATCCACGCCGACGCGCGGACCCTGCTCAGCGAGGCCGGCTGGGAGGTGGAGACGGCGCCCGGCGCCCTGGACGAGGCCGAGCTGGTCGAGCGCCTCGACGGGGTGCAGCTGCTGGGCATCCGCTCCACCACGCACGTCACCGAGAAGGTCCTGGAGAACGCCCCGGCGCTGCGGGCGATCGGCGCGTTCTGCATCGGCACCAACCAGATCGACCTGTTCTCCGCGGCCGCGCACGGCGTGGCGGTCTTCAACGCGCCCTACAGCAACACCCGCAGCGTCGTGGAGCTGGCGCTGGCGGAGATCATCGCGCTGACGCGGCGGCTGACCGTCAAGGACCGCCTCATGCACGACGGCGTGTGGGACAAGTCCGCCACCGGCGCGCACGAGGTGCGCGGGCGCCGCCTGGGCATCGTCGGCTACGGCAACATCGGCTCGCAGCTGTCGGTGGTGGCCGAGGCGCTGGGCATGAGCGTGTTCTTCTACGACACCGCCGACCGCCTGGCGCTGGGCAACGCGCGCCGCTGCGGCAGCCTGCACGAGGTCCTCGAGGTCGCCGACGTGGTGACCCTGCACGTGGACGGCCGCAGCAGCAACAGCGGCTTCTTCGGCGAGCAGGAGTTCGCCCGGATGCGCCCGGGCTCGATCTTCCTGAACCTCTCGCGCGGCTTCGTGGTGGACCACGGCGCGCTGCGCCGGCACGTGGAGTCCGGCCACATCGCCGGCGCCGCGGTGGACGTCTTCCCCCAGGAGCCCAAGAGCCGCGGCGAGGCGTTCGAGTCGGAGCTGCGCGGCCTGGACAACGTCATCCTCACCCCGCACGTGGGCGGCTCCACCGAGGAGGCGCAGGAGGACATCGGCCGGTTCGTGGCCGCCAAGCTGCGCGAGTACGCCCTCCACGGCTCCACGACCCTGAGCGTGAACCTGCCGCCGCTGGCCACGGAGACCACCCCGGGCACGGTGCGCCTGGCGCACCTGCACCGCAACGTGCCCGGGGTGCTGGCGGCGATCAACCGCATCCTCGCCGACGAGGGCGTGAACATCGAGGGCCAGCAGCTGGCCACCCGCGGCGACCTGGGCTACGTGGTCACCGACATCGCCGCCGCCGCCTCCGAGGACGTCGGCCGCCGCCTGCGGGAGCTGCCCGAGACGGTGCGGGTGCGCCAGCTCGGCTCGCTGGGCTGAGGGGCGCCGCGGTGCCCGGGGCGGGAGCGCCGGCGGCCGGGGAGGCGGTGCGGCTGCTGCTGCTGGCCGACACCCACCTGCCGCGCCGGGCCAAGGACCTGCCCGCCGCGGTGCGGGACGCCGTGGAGGCCGCCGACGTCGTCGTGCACGCCGGCGACTGGTGCGACGCGGCGAGCGTGCTGGCGCTGCGCCGGCGCGCCCGCCGCCTCGTCGGCGTCGCCGGCAACAACGACGGCGCGGACGTGCGGGCCCACCTGGGGGAGTTCGCCGCGTTCACCGCCGGCGGGCTGCGCTTCGGCGTGGTGCACGAGACGGGGGCGGCGGCCGGGCGGGAGCGGCGCTGCGACGCCCGCTACGGCGGTGAGCTGGACGTGCTGGTCTTCGGGCACAGCCACGTGCCGTGGGACTCCACCACGCCCTCGGGGGTGCGGCTGCTCAACCCCGGCTCGCCCACGGACCGGCGCCGGCAGCCGGCGTGCACGTACCTGACGCTGACCGCCGCGCACGGGCAGCTGCACGACGTGCGGTTGCACGCGCTGCCCCCGCGGGCGCCCGGGCGCGCTCAGCGCCCGGGCGGCCCCCACGCCCGCGCCAGCAGCTCGTAGGAGCGCTCGCGCTCGGCGTGGTCGTGCACCTGCGTGACGACCAGCAGCTCGTCGGCGCCGGTGGCGGCCACCAGCTCGCGCAGCCGGGCGGCCACGTCGGCGGCGGTGCCGGCCAGGACGGTGCCGGGCAGGTGGGCGGCGACGTGGCGCTCGGCGGGGGTCCACGGGTGCGCGGCGGCCTCCTCGGGGCCGGGCAGCGGCGCGGGGCGCCCCTGCCGCAGCCGCACCTCCGCCAGCCGCTGGGCCAGCAGCAGCTCCTGCGCGCGCTCGGCGGTGTCCGCCACCAGCGCGCCCACGGCGAGCAGGGCGTGCGGGTGCTCCCGGCGCGGCGAGGGCGAGAAGCCCTCGCGGTAGGCGCCCAGCGCGGCGGCGGGGTCGCCCTCGCCGGTGTGCCCGGCGTGGGCGTAGCCGGTGCCCAGGGCGGCGGCGGTGCGCGCGCCCCGCTCGCTGGAGCCGAGCACCCACACCGGCGGCAGCGGCGCGTCGTCGGGCACGGCGCGCACCCCGGCCAGGTGGTGCCCGGCGGGGAAGCCGTCGACGTGGCCGAGCAGCTCGGTGTAGCGCTCGGCGAAGTCGTCCGCGCCCGGGGTCCGCGGCGAGCGCCGCAGCGCCAGCGCGGTGCGCCCGTCGGTGCCGGGGGCGCGGCCCAGGCCGAGGTCCACGCGCCCGGGGTGCAGGGCCTCCAGGGCGCGGAACGCCTCGGCGACCCGCAGCGGGGCGTGGTTGGGCAGCATGACCCCGCCGGCGCCCACGCGGATCGCGGTGGTCGCGGCGGCCACGGCCGCGGTGAGCACCTCGGGCACTGCGCCGGCCGTGGCGGGCTGGTTGTGGTGCTCGGCGAGCCAGTAGCGGTGGTAGCCCAGCCGCTCGGCGGTGCGGGCGAGGGCCACGGTGCGGCGCAGCGCCGCGGAGGCGCCGCTGCCGGAGGCGACCGGGGACAGGTCCAGGACGGACAGCGGCGCGCCGGGGGCCGCGGTGGTGCTCACGCCCGGCCAACGGGGCCGGCGCCGGCCCCGTTCCGGCGGGCGCGCGGGCCGGTGGGCCGGGCGCGTGTCGGTGCCCGGGGCTAGCGTCGAGCACCGTGCCCC
>NZ_JAAALM010000502.1 GCF_009906395.1 Kineococcus indalonis | reverse complement strand
CACCACGGGCGTGCCCGCCCCCGCACCGGCCCCCGCCGGGGAGGGCGCCGCCGAGCGCGCCTTCCCGCAGGGCTTCGTGTGGGGCACCGCCACCGCCTCGTACCAGATCGAGGGCGCCGCCGCCGAGGACGGCCGCACCCCCTCGATCTGGGACACCTACAGCCACACCCCCGGCAAGGTCGCCGGCGGCGACAACGGCGACGTGGCCGACGACCACTACCACCGCTTCCGCGAGGACATCGCGATCATGAAGCGGCTGGGGCTGGCGTCCTACCGCTTCTCCGTGGCCTGGCCGCGCATCACCCCGCAGGTCGGCCCCGACGCCCTCGGCCCGGTCAACGAGGCCGGCCTGGCGTTCTACTCCACGCTGGTCGACGAGCTGATCGCCGCCGGCATCGAGCCCGCGGTCACGCTGTACCACTGGGACCTGCCGCAGGCCCTGGAGGACGCCGGCGGCTGGACCGCGCGCGCCACCGCCGAGCGCTTCGCGGAGTACGCCGAGGTCGTCGCCGGCGCCCTGGGCGACCGGGTGCGCACCTTCATCACCCTCAACGAGCCGTGGTGCTCGGCCTACCTGGGCTACGCCTCCGGCGTGCACGCCCCCGGCCGCACCGAGCCGGCCGCCGCGCTGGCCGCCGTGCACCACCTCAACCTCGCCCACGGCCTGGGCGCCGCGGCCGTGCGCCGCGCGGCCCCCGGCGCCCGCGTGGCCCTCACCCTGAACCTGGCCTGGGTCCGCACCGAGGGCAGCAGCGACGCCGACCACGACGCGGTGCGCCGCGTCGACGGCCTGCAGAACCGCGTCTTCCTCGACCCGGTGCTGCGCGGCAGCTACCCGGCCGACGTGCTCGCCGACACCGCCGAGGTGACCGACTGGTCCTTCGTGCTCGACGGCGACGTGGAGCTCATCCACCAGCCGCTGGACGTCCTGGGCGTGAACTACTACAGCCCCACGGTCGTGCGCGCCTGGGACGGCTCCGGCCCGCGCGCCGAGGCCGACGGGCACGGCGCCAGCTCGCACAGCCCGTGGGTCGGCTCGCACCACCTCATCGAGTTCCCCGAGCTGCCCGGCCCCAAGACCGACATGGGCTGGAGCATCGACGCGCGCGGCATGACGGAGCTGCTGCTGCGCATCCACCGCGAGCACCCCGGCCTGGAGGTCATGGTCACCGAGAACGGCGCGGCGTACCCCGACGTCGTCGTCGGCGGGCGGGTCCACGACCTGGAGCGCACCCGCTACCTGCGCGACCACCTGCACGCCGTCCTCGACGCGGTGGACGCCGGCGCCCCGGTGACCGGTTACTACCTGTGGTCCTTCCTGGACAACTTCGAGTGGGGCTACGGCTACTCCAAGCGCTTCGGCGTCGTGCACGTCGACTACACCACCCAGGAGCGCACCCTGAAGGACAGCGCCCTGTGGTACTCCGCGGTCGTGGCGCGCAACGCGGTGCCCGTGGAGACCGCCGGCTGAGCAGCGGCGCAGCGCCCCCTTGCGGTCGGCGCCCGGGAGCGGTGGACTACGCCTCCCGGGCGCCGGCGACGAGGCCGGTGCCCCGAAGAGGAGGGCACCCCTGTGACCACCACCGCCGCGAGGACTGGAACCACCGGTGCCTCCAGCACCGGCAACCGCGCCGTCGCCTACCTGGAACCGGGCAAGGTCGAGGTCCAGACGATCGACTACCCGACCTTCGAGCTGAAGGACGGCCCCGGCGTCAACCCCGCCAACGTGGGGCGGCGCGTGGACCACGGCGTCATCCTCAAGCTCGTCGCCACGAACATCTGCGGCTCCGACCAGCACATGGTGCGAGGGCGCACCACCGCCCCGCCGGACCTGGTGCTCGGCCACGAGATCACCGGTGAGGTCGTCGAGAAGGGCCGCGACGTCGAGTTCCTGCAGGTCGGCGACCTGGTCTCGGTGCCCTTCAACATCGCGTGCGGCCGGTGCCGCAACTGCAAGGAGCGCAAGACCGGCATCTGCCTGAACGTCAACCCCGACCGGCCCGGTTCCGCCTACGGCTACGTCGACATGGGCGGCTGGGTCGGCGGCCAGGCCGAGTACGTCCTGGTGCCCTACGCGGACTTCAACTGCCTGAGGTTCCCCGACAAGGACCGGGCGATGGAGAAGATCCTCGACCTGACGATGCTGTCGGACATCTTCCCCACCGGCTTCCACGGCTGCGTCAGCGCCGGGGTCGGCGTGGGCTCCACCGTCTACGTCGCCGGCGCCGGGCCCGTGGGGCTGGCCGCCGCGGTCGGCGCGCAGCTGCTCGGCGCGGCCGTCGTCATCGTCGGCGACCTGAACCCCGAGCGCCTCGCGCGGGCGCGCGAGAACGGCTGCGAGACCGTCGACGTCTCCCAGGGCGACCCGAAGGACCAGATCGAGCAGATCCTCGGGGTGCCCGAGGTGGACTGCGGCGTGGACGCCGTCGGCTTCGAGGCGCGCGGGCACGGCGCCGGGGCGGCCAAGGAGGCGCCGGCGACGGTGCTGAACTCCCTCATGCAGGTCACCGCCGCCGGCGGCGCGCTGGGCATCCCCGGGCTGTACGTCACCGGCGACCCCGGCGGCGTGGACGAGGCGGCCAAGAAGGGCTCGCTGTCCCTGGACCTGGGCACCGGGTGGGCCAAGTCGCTGTCCTTCACCACCGGTCAGTGCCCGGTCATGAAGTACAACCGGCAGCTGATGATGGCGATCCTGCACGACAAGGTGCAGATCGCCAAGGCCGTCGGCGCCACCCCCATCTCGCTGGACGAGGCGCCCGAGGCGTACGCGAAGTTCGACGCCGGCGCCCCGCAGAAGTTCGTCATCGACCCGCACGGGGTCATCCCGCGCTGAGGCCCGCCCCGCCCGCGCCCGGTCCGCGCCGCCCGCGGACCGGGCCGGTGCGCTCACAGCGGCACGTTCCCGTGCCGGCGCGCGGGCGGCGCGGACCGGGCGCGGGCGGGGCGGGCC
>NZ_JAAALM010000501.1 GCF_009906395.1 Kineococcus indalonis | reverse complement strand
TCGCGGCCGTGACCGTCGTGGCGGTGCCGCTGGTGCTGCTGGACCTGTGGGCGCCGTGGACGGCGGTGCCGGTGTGCCTGGTCGCCGCCGTCCTGGCCGGGCGGCTGGGGTGGGCGGTGCCGCCGGTGCCCGCGCCCGCGTGGGCGGCCCTGGCCAGCGCCGCCATCGCCCTGGGCGGCGGGCTGTGGGCGGCGCTGACGCGCGCCGAGCACGTCGTGCTGCGCCGCGACGCCGGCTCGCAGGCCCTGTACGCGCACCACCTGGCCACCCACCACGGCCTGCCGGTGGACCCCTCGCTGGCCGCCCTGGGCGGGGCGCAGGCGCTGGCCGACCCGGGCGTGACGACCGCCAGCCCGGCGTTCTACGAGGTCGGCACCGACGTGGTGCCGCAGTTCCTGCTGGGCGCGCCGGCGCTGTACTCGCTGGGGGAGTGGGCCGCCGGGTGGCAGGGGCTGCTGCTGGCGCCGGCGGTGGTGGCGGTGGCCGCGCTGCTGGCCGTGGCGGGCCTGGCCGCGCGCCTGCTGGGGCCGCGCTGGGCGCCCGCGGCCGTGGCCGCCTTCGCCCTGGCCCAGCCGGTGCTGCACGTGGACCGCTCCACGTACTCGGAGGTCCCGGCGCTGCTGGTGCTGGCCGGGGCGGCCTCGCTGCTCGTGGCGGCCACCGACGCGCCGGGCGCCGTGGCCCGGCGCGGCGCCACGGCCGCCGCGCGCCTGGGCGGCGGCGCGGGCCTGCTGCTGGGCGCGTGCGGGTTCGTGCGCATCGACTTCCTGCGCGAGGTGGCGCTGCTGCTGCCGGTGGCCGCGGCGCTGGCGGCGCTGCGCCACCCCGCGGCCCGGGCCCTGCTGGCGGGCACCGCGCTGAGCACGCTGCTGGCCTCGGCGGCGGCCCTGGCGTACTCGCGCCCCTACCTGGGCACGATCTCCGGCTCGCTGCTGCCGCTGGTGGCGGCGCTGCTCGCGCTGGGCGCCGCCTCCTGGGCCGGGCTGCGCCTGGCGCGCTCCGGCCGGCTGGCGCGGGTGCGGGCGCTGACGGGCCCGCGGCTGGGCCCGGTGCTGGCCGCGGCGCTGGCGGTGGTGCTGCTGGCGCTGGCCAGCCGGCCGCTGTGGCTGGTGGTGCGCCAGGACCCCGAGGACCCCGGCAGCAGGCTGGTGGCCGGCCTGCAGCTGGCGCAGGGCCTGCCGGTGGACGGCGGGCGCACCTACGCGGAGCACTCGGTGGACTGGCTGGCCTGGTACCTGGGCTGGCCGGCCGTGGCGGCCGCCGGCGCCGCGGCCGTGGTGCTGCTGGCGCGCCTGGTGCCGGCGCTGCAGGGGCGCGCTCCGCTGCCGGCGTGGACGGTGCCGTTCGTCGTGGCCGTCGGCTCCGCGCTGCTGACGCTGTACCGCCCCGGCATCACCCCCGACCACCCGTGGGCGGACCGGCGCGCGGTGCCGGTGGTGCTGCCGGCGGTGGTGCTGCTGGCCACCGCCGCCGCGGCGTGGGCGGTGCGCGAGCTGCCCGCCCGCGTGGCCCGGGTGCTGCCCGGGCGCGGGGCGGGCGCGGTGCTGGGCGCGGTGGGGGTGGTGCTGCTGGTGGTGCCGGCGGCGCTGGCCACCGCTCCGCTGGCCGGGCAGCGCACCGAGCGCGGGGAGCTGGCCGCGGTGGCCGAGGCGTGCGCGTCCTTCGCCGAGGGCGACGTGGCGCTGGCGGTGGACGCCCGCGCCCGCAACGAGTGGCCGCAGGTGCTGCGCGGCACCTGCGGGGTGCCGGCGGCCTCGCTGGTGGTGCCCACCGCCCTGGGCCGCCCCGGCACCCCGGGGTACGACGAGGCGCTGCGGGCGGTGGTGCGCCGGCAGGCCGAGCGGGTGCGCGCGGCTGGCGGGCGGCCGGTGCTGGTGGCCGCCGGCGGGGAGCGGGCGGCGGCGGAGGCGCTGCGCGCCCTGGGCGTGGCCGAGCCGGTGACGGTGGCGCGGGTGCGCACCGTGGAGGACGAGCGGGTGCTCACCGAGCGCCCCGACGGCGGGCAGGCCATCACCGTGGAGCTCGTCACGGGCGAGGCCCCCGGGCCGGACGGGCCCGCCGGGCCCGAGGGCACCGCCGCGGCCGGCGACGCCGGCTGACGGCCGGCGGGGCCGCCGGGCCCGCGGTGCCCTCAGGGCAGCCGGGTCCGGGAGCAGCGCGTGACGTAGGGCACCACCAGCTCCCCGGCGGCGCGCAGCCGCTCCTCGGCCTGGCGGCGCACGTCCTCGAGCACCTCGCGGCGCCGCTGCTCGTCCAGCGTGATGACCCAGCTGCGCGAGCGCGTCAGGTCCAGCAGGCCCTCCACGCTCGTCGGCTGCCGCCAGCGCACGTCGTAGCGCTCCACCGGCCCGAACGGCGCGCCCACCCGCGGCGCCAGGCTGCCCAGGTGCTCCTCGCCCGGCCCCGGCAGGGTGCGGTCCAGCTGCGCGACCCAGTCCACGGACGGGTCGCGCACGTTCCACAGCAGCCCCAGCCACCCGCCCGGGCGCAGCACCCGCGCCACCTCCGGCGCCGCCCGGTCCGGGTCCACCCAGTGCCAGGACTGCCCGGCGACGACGGCGTCGACGCTGCTCGAGGGCAGCGGCAGGTCCTCGCCGGTGCCCTCGAGCAGCGTCACCCCGGGCAGCACCGCGGCGAACTGCTCGCGCATGCCGGCCGTCGGCTCGACGGCCACCACGTCCAGGCCGCGGGCGAGCAGCAGGCGGGTCAGCTTGCCGGTGCCGGCGCCCAGGTCGAGCACGCGGCGCGCGCCGGGCGGCAGCACCCAGTCCAGCGCCTCCGCCGGGTAGCTGGGGCGGGCGCGCTCGTACACGTCGGCGGCCGCGCCGAAGGAACGGGCCTGGGCGGCGCGCTGCGCCCTGCGCTGGTCGGGGTCCACGGGCAGGTCCACGCCGCACATGCTGCACGCCCGCCCGCGCCGCGCGACGCCGGGAGCCCCCGGTCGGCGTAGGTAAGCTCC
>NZ_JAAALM010000500.1 GCF_009906395.1 Kineococcus indalonis | reverse complement strand
CCCGGGCGCCGCCGGCTCGAGCGCCGCAGCGGCGCCCGGGCGCGGCAGCCCCCACGCCGGGCCCACGATCGTGCTCGTGCACGGCGCCTTCGCCGACGCCTCCGGCTGGGGCGCGGTGATCGAGCGCCTGCAGCGCCGCGGCTACACCGCCATCGCCCCGGCCAACCCGCTGCGCGGGCTGGCCTCCGACGCCGAGCACGTCCGCACCTTCCTGTCCACCGTCCCCGGCCCGATCGTCCTGGTCGGGCACTCCTACGGCGGAGCCGTCATCACCAACGCCGCCACCGGCAACCCGAACGTCACCGCCCTGGTGTACGCCGCCGCCTACGGCCTGGCCGAGGGCGAGTCCGTCGGCGCGGCCAACAGCCTCGGGGGCGGGCACAGCGACGTCGTCGAGAACCTCGTCCTGCGCCCCTACCCCGGCGGCGGGGAGCAGGACGCCGACGCCTACGTCGACCCCGCGCAGTTCCGGCGCATCTTCGCCGGCGACCTGCCCGAGCGGCAGGTCGCGGTGATGGCCGCCACCCAGCGCCCCGGCGTGCTGTCCTCGCTCGTGGAGCCCTCCGGGCCCCCGGCGTGGGAGTCGATCCCGTCCTGGTACGTCGTGGCCACCCGCGACGGCCTCATCCCGCCCCCGGCGCAGTTCGCCATGGCCCAGCGCATGGGGGCCAGGACCACGAAGGTGCGCAGCTCGCACGTGGTGATGATGAGCCACCCCGACGAGGTGACCGCCGTGATCCGCGACGCGGCCGGCGGGTGAGCGCGGTGCCCACCACCTCCCCCGGCGACCCCTGCAGCAGCTGCGCGAGCGCAGCCGCGGCGACGGCCGGCGCAGCGAGGTGGGTCTGGGCGAGGTCGCCGACGCCCACGCCCGCGTCGTCGCCGCCCTGCCTGACGCCCCGGTCCTCATCGGGCACTCCTTCGGCGGGCTCGCCGTGCAGCTGCTGCTGGACCGCGGTCTCGGCTCAGCCGGGGTGGCGATCCCCCCGGCCTCGATCAAGGGGGTGGACCAGCTGCCGCTCAGCACCCTGCGCAACGGGCGCTGTCCCCGAGCTCCACGAGTTCCCCGGCCGCCGGCACCTGTCCGCCCTCGTGCAGGGCCGGGAGCGCGTCGCCGACGACGCCCTGGGGTGGGCGCTGCGGTTCCCCGCACGCCCCGCGCTCCGGCCGGGACGGGGAGGTGGCCCGCCGGTCAGCCGGCCACGGTGATGCGGTCCAGGGCCGGGGCGGTGACCGGCGAGACCGCCGCCAGGTGGGCGGTGAAGGCGTCCAGGTCGATGGCACCGGTGACCTGGTTGGTGCCCGCGGTCAGGGCGCTGAAGCCGTCGCCGCCACCGGCGAGGAAGTTGTTCACCGTGATCCGGTAGGTGGCCGCGTCGGTGACCGCCGCGCCGCCGATCGTCACGGACCCGTCGGGGACCCGGGTGCCGGTGCACGGGTCGGCCCCGGCGGCGGCGGAGGTGCCGGCCGGGTCCACCTGGTACGACACGCTCGCCGAGGGGTACAGGGTGCGCCCGACCTGGAACTGCTGCTCCAGCACGCACTGCAGCTGCGCGCCGGTCAGGTCCAGGGTGAGCAGGTTGTTGGCGAACGGCTGCACCGTGAACGCCTCCTCGTACGTCACCTCGCCGGCGTCGAGGTCGGCGCGCACGCCACCGGGGTTCATGAACGCCGCGACCGCGCCGGCCTCGTCGTCGGTGGCGGCCAGCTGCGCGTCGGCGATGAGGTCGCCCAGCGCGGACTCGCCCAGCGCGGCGGTGCCGTCGGCGTTCGTGAAGAGCGTCTCCTGGGCGCGGGTCAGCGGCTCGGCGGTGGTGCCGACGACCTCGCCGGCGATCGGGCCCAGGGCGGTGCGGTAGTGCTCGATCAGGTACGTCTGGGCGGGGTCCTTGGGCACGTCGCGGGTGACGACGACGTTGTCCGCCGCAGCGCGGGTGACGTCCCCGCTGCGGGTGTCCACGCGCAGGTCGATGTCGGTGACCAGGCGGCCGTTGGAGGCGGCGCTGGTGACGAGCTTGCCGTCGATCTCGCAGTTGTACGCCTGGTGGGTGTGCCCGCTGACGACGACGTCGATGCTGTCGTCCACGCCCTCGGCGATGTCCACGACCGGGCCGGTCAGACCGTTGCAGGCGTCGACGTCCCAGGCGTCGGGGCCGGTCTGCTGCCCGCCCTGGTGCAGCAGCACGACGATGCTCTGCACGCCCTGCCGGCGCAGCTCGCGCGCGTAGCGGTTGGCCGTGGCCACCTCGTCGGCGAAGTCCAGGCCGGCCACGCCCTGCTGGCTGACGATGTCCTCGGTGCCCTCCAGCGTCATGCCGATGAACCCGATGCGCACCCCGGCGACGGGCTCGACCGCGTACGGCGGCAGCAGCGGCTCGCCGGTGGCGGTGACGAAGGCGTTGGCCGAGAGGTACTGGAAGCCGGCCCCCGCGTAGGGCGTGCCGTCGGCGCAGCCGTCGACGGGGTGGCAGCCGCCGTCCTGGAGGCGCAGCAGTTCCGCGGCGCCCTCGTCGAACTCGTGGTTGCCCACGCTGGCGTAGTCCAGGCCCAGGGCGCTGAGGGCCTCGATGGTCGGCTCGTCGTGGAAGGCGGCCGAGAGCAGCGGGGAGGCGCCGATGAGGTCGCCGGCGGCGACGGTGATCGTGTTCTGCCGGCCCTGCGCGTCGGCGAGCTGCGCCACCTGCGTGGCGAGGAACTCGGTGCCGCCGGCGTCGACGGTCTGCGCGGCGCCGTCGGCGCCCACGCCGGTCTGCACGCGCCCGCCCGAGCCGGCCGGCGGTTCCAGGGCGCCGTGCAGGTCGTTGACGGCCAGCAGCTGGACGTCGACGGTGCGGGCGGGGCGGCCGCCCCAGCGCTCCGAGCCGGTCACGGCCGGGGCGACGGCGACGGTGGCGCTGACCAGCGCCGCGACGGCGACGCCGGCGGCGGCGGTGCGGTGCGGGGACGAGGTGCGCACGGGTCCTCCGG
>NZ_JAAALM010000004.1 GCF_009906395.1 Kineococcus indalonis | reverse complement strand
CCTGGACCCGACCCTCGCGCTCGAGGTGTGGTTGCGGCGGCTGCGCGCCGCCCTGGCCACCCACCCCGACCCGGCCGGCGCGGCACCCGACTACCCGGGCGCCGCGCCCACGGCGCCTAGCGCCGGTGGGCAGCTACGTGCGCTCCTCGCCGAGCTCGCCGGGCCCGTCTTCCGCTCCATCACCCGCCACGGCCGCCTCGGCGCCCAAGGCCGACTCGACGCACCACCGGACACCCCGCTCGGTCACAACGCCGTCCGGCAGATCATCGCCCGCCGCTGCCGCGACGCCGGGCTAGAGCCCGGCCCGGGCGAGCGGTACTTCTCCGCCCGCAACAGCACGGGCACCTGAGCTGCCGCCGAGGGAGTCAATGAACGCAAATTAAGCGATCAAGGCCGCTGGAGGATCATCGCGTTCATCAGCTGTGAATGGCTTCTGGGTGCCACTTGAGTGCGTACGCCAACAGGGGGTCAAGGATTCGAATTGTCATGTCGTTGCCGCTATCCACTGCCTCGAGAACCGGTTGTGGCACCAGATTCGCCAGTCCGATTTCCTCGTCGGTGAATAGGCTGTCCTCCGTGTCAGCTTCGCTATCCGCCAGGCGCTCGAGAGCGTTTGTCATATCGCGGGATGCCAGGATGTCCATATTGCGCACTTTCTGCTCAAGTGCGTATTTTCCAAGCGCTGACGAGCGCATCTTCACGATCTCGGCCACTTTGCTCTTCAGTTGCGTGAACTTAATTTCATCAGGAGATCCCAGCTTGTGGAGGGCGAAAAGAATAAGCTGATAACCGTCGTACCGGACTCCGTTGTCATCCTCGTAGAAGTTTCGTTCCCTGCGCGCGCGCAGGCCGCCCCGCAGCAATTGCAGCCACTTCAGCGAATGAGTGTCTTCGATGGTCCGGAAGAAGCTATTCCAGTCGTCTGGCCCCTTCAAAACTTCGACACCACTCGCGTCGTCTTCTACGCCGTTAACGTCGCGACACAGGTTCAGGCATAGTTGTTGCATGATTTGCGGGCTGCCGTGACTTTCTCTAGCCAGCCTTCGTGTAACATCCGGTGGTGCAGTGACCTTGAGCTTTCCGAAGCCGATGGTGGCAATTTTAGTCAGCTCTTCTATGTTCCACGTCGGAACTGTCAGGGGCTGATGGCGGCCACCGATGTTGGTGTCCGTGAAACCGGCATCGGTTTCTCTCCCTGGAAGAGTGGCCAATAGAACGGTGACGTCGGCGTCGGCGAGTGGGCGAAGTGCGAGAATGATTTCTCGGCGCTTCCCTGGGTCGGTCACGAAATGAAAGTCGTCAATGGCGATGACGGGAGGGTTTTCCCCGTCCTCCCGGGCCTTCTGAGATGCAAGATTTAGTGCCTCAGTGACGGCTGTTGGAGTGTCGATGTCATATGTTACAGAAGTACTATTGTCGGTGTGCTCCTCACCTCCAATGCTAGAAGTGACGCTTGCACCGGTGCCACTAAAACCAATCCCAAGCCTTGCAAGCACACCCCAACGGGCCTTGTTTCCAGTTACTTTGCCCTTCTGCTGGGACGCTGGAATTTCCAATGCGGCGGCGAGCCTCGCCCATAAAGCCGATTCGCCCTCCTTGTCGAGCTGCTGCCCGGGAATGTAAGGGGTAACGGCGGCGGTGGTGAGTGCATCTCTGATCAATGTACTCTTGCCCAGCTTTGTAGTGCCTAGTACGGAGATGAAAACTCCGCCCTGTTCCATCAAGCGCGTCAAGCTCGTCCATAAATTCGTGCGCCTGACGTTAGTGAGTTCAGGTCGCCGAGTCGGCGTGAACACCATGATCGTTCTTGTTCGTCTGTTCGGCTCTGCTGTCATCTTGTCAACGTAGCGAACACTGAGCGTCACTGGGACGCTATACGTGGGTTGCCGCCAGGTCGCTGCTTCGCGGCGGCGCGACCCTTCGGTGCTGCTCCTGCGTCGCCGCCAGGACGGCGCTTCGCGCCGGCGTCCTGCTCGCTCCTGCCCCTCCCGGCGCTCGATCCTGACCGCCCACCCGGCGACGGCAAGTCGAGCTCGCTGCGCTCGACCCCGCCACCGCAACCATCTTCGGCCGGCCGCTGCGCCCCTCGTTCCTCGGGCCGCCGACTGCGCGACCGTCCCAAGATCGTTGCGTCTGCGGGGCAACCTCGACTCGCGGCTGTGCCGCGCCCTGCGGGTGCCTTCCGCCGGGCACGGGCGGTCCTGATCTCACCTCGCCGGGAGGGGGCGGTGAGCGGTCGGCGGCGCCAGCCGACGACGCACTCACCGTCTGCCTCCGGCTCACCTGCTCGCACCGCCCGGTGCCAGCACCCAACACCGAGAGGACCCATCGTGACCAGCACCACCGAGCCCACCACTGCTGAGGCCACCAGCGAGGCGAGCAGCGAGGCGAGCACGCACGCGAGCGGCACCGCCGTCAGCAGCGACGCCCAGCCCGCCACGACGCTGGTGCAGCTGAACCCCGCCGACCTCATCATCGGCGACAACGTGCGCGTGGACACCCGCGTGGACGCGGACTTCCTGGCCTCCATCAAGGAGCGTGGGGTGTTGCAGCCTATCGTCGCGGTGCGCCACCCCGACGGCACCCACGTCGTGCGCTACGGCCAGCGGCGCACCCTGGCCGCCACCCAGGTCAAGCGGCCCACCGTGCCGGTGCTGGTGGTCGCCGCCACCGACGAGGCGGACCAGATCATCGACCAGATGGCCGAGAACGACCACCGCACCGCCCTGACCGAGCGCGAACGCCTGGCCGGGATCACCCGCCTGTTCGACCTGGGCATGAGCGCGGCGCAGATCGCCAAGCAGACCGCCACCGACCGCGAGCAGGTCGCCGCCGCCCGCAAGGTGGCCAAGTCCGCCACCGCCACGCAGGTGCTGGCGCAGGTGCCGATGACCTTCACCGAGGCCGCCGTCCTGGTCGAGTTCGAGGACACCCCCGCCGACGTGCAGGCCATGCTCGCCAAGGTCGGCACCAGCCAGTTCGAGCACCTGGCGCAGCGGCTGCGCGACCAGCGCGCCGAGCGCGCCCGCCACGCCGCCTACGCCAAGAAGCTGCGCGAGGCCGGGCATACCGTGCTGGACGAGCGCCCCGGCTACGGCGAGGTGGCGCAGCCGTTCGACTCGCTGCGCCTGAACGGCGAGCCGATCCCGGCTGAGGTCCGCGCGACCTGCCCGGACCTGGCCCTGTGGATCACGGAGCGGCGCGGCTGGGGCGACCCGGTCACCGGCGAGGGCGTGGAGGAACTGAACAGCGGCGCCGCCATGAGCGGCGGGGTGCCCGCTGGGTGGCGCGAGGCCGACGAGCACTGGAAGCCCGTGGTGCGCCCGGAGCCCGCCGAGGTCGCGGACCAGGCCGCCGACGAAGGCGAGGACGCTGAGGGCGACGGGGACGAGTACGACGAGGACGACGAGGACGAGGCCGAGCACGAGAACCGTGCCGACCGGCTCGTGCACGAGGACGGCCGCCGCGCCGAACTCGGCTACTGCCTGCGCACCGAGCAGTGGTGCATGAAGCCGCACGTCTACGGCTACGCCAAGCCCAGCTACTCCGGTGGCTACTACGTCGGTGGTGGGGCGCCGAAGGTGAAGATGGCGGAGCTGCCGCCCGTCGAGCAGGCCAAGCGCAAGGCCGAGCGGCGCGATGTGATCGAGTCCAACAAGGCGTGGGTCTCGGCGGAGAAGGTGCGCCAGGCGTGGCTGTGGACCTTCCTGGGGCGCAAGAGCGCGCCGAAGGGCACGGGCCGGTTCCTGGCCGAGGTGCTGCTCAGCGGCTCGATGCGCGAGTCCACCTACACCGCGATCGACAAGGCGGTCAGCTACCTGGGCAAGAAGGACACCCGCACCGCCCTGGCCGAGGCGGGCACCGTCACCGACGGGCGCGGCACCGTCCTGGCCCTGGCCGTGGTGCTGGCCGCGCACGAGTCGGCCACCGGCAAGCACTCCTGGCGCACCGTGAACCCGCACACCCGCCGCTACCTGGAGTTCCTCGCCTCCTGCGGCTACGTCCTCTCCGACGTGGAGCGGCGCGCCTGCGGCCACGACCTGAGCCCCACCGAGGCCGAGCAGGACGCCGAGCAGGACGAGGCCGGGGACGACGAGACGGCCCAGGACGACGAGCAGGACTGAGCCCGACGCCGGTCCCCACCGCCCACGGGCGGTGGGGACCGGCTCCTCAGCCCAGCCGGGCCGGCGAGGGGCGCTGCGCCCCCTCGCGCTCCCCCGCCGGCCCGCTCCTGCGTCGCGGGAGCGGGCGCCGCTTCGCGGCGGCGCAGTCCTCTGGTGCTGCTCCTGAGGCGGCAGCCTGGCGGGCTGCGGTGCCACCCGGTCGCAGCACCGGGTGCGGCTCCTTCGTCGCCGCCAGGACGGCGCTTCGCGCCGGCGTCCTGTTCGCTCCTGCCCCTCCCGGCGCTCGATCGTGGCCGCTCGCCCGGCTGCGGCAAGTCGAGCTCGCTGCGCTCGGCCTGCGGCTACCTCGACTCGCGGGCACGCCCGCGCCCTGCGGGTGCCTGCGCCGGGCTTGGAGCGGCCCGGATCTCACATCGCCGGGAGGGGGCGGTGAGCGGTCGGCGGCGCCAGCCGCCCCGTCGTCACCGTCCCGCGCCCGGCTCACCTGACCACCACGACCGAGGAGTCCTCATCACCACGCAGTGCGAGCACGAGTGGATCAACGTCGGCTGGGATGAGCCGTTCGGCACCGACCAGTGCAGGCGGTGCCAGGCGTGGGGGCACGACCGCCCCCCCGTGCAGGAGCGGGTGAGCACCTTCAACGCTCCCCCCGCCTGACAGCCCGCCCGGAACCCCGGCAACCCGCCGCCCGGCACTCACCAGCCGACAGCCGCACCAGGAAGGCGAGCCGACCATGCCGCAGATGCCCACCCCGCAGCTCACCATGCCGGAGCTGACCATCGGGCAGCGTGTCCGCGTCCACGTCAACCTGCACAAGCAGGCTCTGGCAGTAGCCGATCCCAGCACCGGCAAGGTGCTCGGCTACGTCGAAGCGATCACCCTCACCCACGTCACCTTCCGCACCCAAGCCGCCTGCCTGGACCGGGTCCAGCGCGATGGCGTGCGCAAGGTGTGCGCCTACGCCGTCGGAACGCTGGCGAGCATCGAGCCGGACGTGGACCGCAGCCTGCCCGTGGTCACGTTCAACCCGCATCGGCGCCGCGACTTCCACGACGTCGCCACCGGCGCGAGCATCACCGGCGCCGACGCCGTCACGTTCGCGGACCTGCGCTGCTACGTCATCGGCGCCCACTGAGCACCCCGCCGGCACGGGCGGCGATGCCCGTGCCGGCACGCCCGGCTGCCCGGGAGACGGGCACCGCTGGCGCGGTGGCGATGCCCGTTGGCCCGGCGGTCCTGGCGGGCTGCGCTCGTTCCTCGCTGCGCCCCCTCGCGCTCCCCCGCCGACCCGCTCACATTTACAACGAGTTGGTCAACAATTGGAAGCAACACCGCCAAGACGCTTGATGATTGTAAGATCATCCTCTTGGAAGATTACCAGCGCTTGTACCGGGATGAATTTTACGAGTTTCTTAGTTCGCTATCTGATTGCGCTCACTTGCGGTCGGCGCATATTGACCTCTCACTAACGCAGAGAGCTGCTAGTCGACTTCAGCATTGACAAGATTCACCTCCAGTAAAGCCGTATTGCCGGTGCGGCGAATGGAATTTAACGACTCTATGAGATTGTCACTCGAGCGCCCCGCCACATCGATAACTTGCCAAGTGCGCTCAACTTTGCCCACTTGTTCGTGATAGGCGTCAGCCATATAAGAATCGGCAATCCAAAGTTGCCCCTCCGCCCTCCACCACTGTCCTGACTGAGGCCATGGAAGCGTGCTCGTGCTGGGAGTATCGTCGATGATAAGGTGACCAGCAAAGTACGGCACCGCCCAGAGCATTGTGCCTAGTACCACTGGGCCCTGCACCTGAAAGACTCCAGGCTCCATTTCGTCAAATCTGGAAATTCTATCATTAATTAGGGTCCGCCATCGACACGAAAGCGCTAAAGCGGCTACAACTTCTACTTCGTGACCGGCTTGAGTGAAGTTCAACTCACTTAGTGCTGCTGCAGAGGCATGAACACGCATGCAGTGATTGTACCGGGGAGCCGCCTGCGAGCGACCCCCCGGTACGAATGTCACTGCACCTTGTTGATCGCGTTCTTGACGTAGTCGGGGCAGCGACCTTGGACGGGTGGGCAGTGGGAGGTGATGACACCCATAGTGCTGTTATCTCGAGTCTGCGTAGGATCGACTCGACGGAAATCCACACTGGTCAACAGGGTGACCTGTGACTTGACATAGCACCGTCTGAATACGCCAAGCCCTCGCCCGCACCTCACGTCATAGACCGGAACGGCATACTCCCACTTCTCGCCGCTTACGTACCGCGGCTTGACGGTCCGCGTGCCTGCACGGACAGCGGCTGTCGTGAGATTGTGCTTCTGAGTGATTTTGGTCAATCCGAAGCCTCTGTCTCTGGCTGCGTCGTAGTACCCTTGCCGGAGGTAAATAGTCCTACCATTCACGTCGCGCCAACTGGCCCACACTTTGTACGACGGGTCGCGCGGGGCAGCCTTAAAATTGATGACTGTTTGCTCGGCTGGCTCAGGATCGTCCGGATTGGTGTCTGGTGTCGAACCGTTGAGCAGCACGAACTCGGAGTTGTAAGGGTCGCTGCTGTCATCGGTGAATGAGGTTCCATCCAGCGGATAGTTCATCTCCGATGCATCATTGATTGTGCTGCCCGCAGCCAGTTTAGTGATTTTTTCCTGGTCGCCTCCATAGTTCATAATGATGGATTCTTCTGTCAGTCCAGAGTTGACGCTAAGAGTGGTGGAAACGATTCCAAACTCAACGTCATCGCTGGTGACCGGATTGGCGATACCTGTGGCTGGATCGAAGGTAATGTAGCCACCCTCAAAGTCTGAGCGACGCAAAGAACCTGACGTGTACTCATCGCTGAGGGGGTACCCCATGGATCCCGCTTCCCTCTCCAAAGCGGACCAAGCGTCGCGGATCTTGCCTTGCACGGCCCTCGCTCCACTGCGAGCGGAGTAGTAAATTGACCCGCCTTGGAAGTGGTTGTAAGCACCAGTGCCTGCTGGGGTGGCAACTTCATCCGTGGTCGGGTAGCCCAGTGAGGATGCCTGCCAGCCCAGCTGGGACCAGCGGTCGCGAATCATCCCCTTGACGAAGTGAGCTCCAGTGGCGTTGGAGTAGAAGATCGAGCCACCCTGGAAGTGGTTAGAGTTTCCACCGCTGAGGTTGTTCTCATCGCTCGTGGGGTAGCCCAAAAACGATTTCTCCCAACCCATGGAAGCCCATTTGTCGCGAATTACGCCGCGAATAGGGTGTGCTCCGGTGCCAGAGGTCCAGTATATGGAGCCGCCGCTAAAGTGGTTGTAACGTCCGACGCCGTCAGGAGTGCCTAGCTCATCGGTAGTGGGATTGCCCAGGTAGGAGACTGGGCCGCCCATGGCCTGATACTTGTCGCGAATAATTCCGCAGACGCGGTAGCCATTATACAAGCTGCATTCATCATAGCTCACTGTCATCACCGGAACATTGCTGGTGGCGTTTCCGGAGTTGAAAATCTTCCACGCCAGCGGGTCGGTTTCAGGAGCAGTCAGAGCTACAGCCAACACCGAAGCAGTATTGGTCGCGTAGGCTTTCGCCAAAGCGGTGACGTTGAAGGCAATCGCTCGCGCCGGACAGGCCGAGCTGTATCCGAAGGCACCCGAGGCGGTCGCCTTAATTCCTCGACCGGCCGGCTGGTTGCCCCACACGACGGTGTTGGCGTCGAAGTCCGCGACCTCGTGCAGGTCCACGCTGCGGGCGGCGCACGACGCTGAGTATTTATTCCACACACTCAGAGTGGCCGAGGTTACCGGCTTATTCTTGATCGGCGCCACGTCGAACTTCAGCAGCGAGCGGTTAACCTGCGCACCGCCGTTGTAGGTGCCCACCTTCAGCTCCGCCGAGCCGCCCTGCGGGGTGCTGCTGATGTTGTTCTGCACAAAGGTGTCACCCAGGGCCGCCAGCGCCGGGGAGGGGTCGATGGTCACCGGGTAGACGGTGGCCGGGTCGGTCAGCAGCTTCGCCGCGCCAGTAAGGGTGACGTTGCTCGTACTGCTCGGATCGCTGGAGCTGATCAACGGGTCAATTTGCTGGACTTGTACGTCCAGTTCCTTAACCTTGGCCGGCTGCCCGGAGCGGGCATCGACCTTCGCGTCCCACATCAGCGGTGCACCGGCCTGCGCCAGCAGTTCGCCGTCCTCATCACGCAGCTCCAGCTGCCCGCCGCGGCCCTCCTTGACTACCGCGCCGACGGCCTCGACCGGGATGGTCACCTCCGTCAGCTGCGACAGCTCCGCGGCGTTCTTCGGCTTCGAGCGCACTACGAACTTCTGGCTGAAGCCGGATCGGGTGGCCGTAAGCACTAGATCGGTGTCCGGCAGCACGTCGGCGTAGGTGGCGGTGTCCCCGCTCAAAGTCGGGCTCGGCAGCGCCTCGGGCCAAGTGAAATCCAAGCCCTGTCCATCCTCACCGCGAAGGCTGGCCATCACCTGAGCCTCACGGGCGTCGGTGCCGCCGGCGGAGAAGAGCCGCTCACCCACCACGGCCTTGGGTCGGATGCCGTCGGTGTCGCGAACCAGTGTGGTGTCTACCGGCACCCACTCGTCGGCCTTGCCGTCCGCGCCCTTGGGCTGAACTCGAATCGGGCCAGCGGCGGTGTCAGTACTGATGCGTCCGTCGGGCGTGACCGTGGTGACGGAGGTAGTGGTGGTTAGTTCTGCCACCTCCACGTTCTTACCCGTACGGATCGCGGTGGCCATCGCTTTAGAGATGGCGTCAGGCTCCTGTGCTTCGGGCTGTTGCCACTTTGGCGGATCTTGTTGGGCTTCGCGTGTTTCCTTGACCAACTCATTAGACACAGGAGTCATCTCGTAAGTCGCGCGCTCCGACTGAGGGACCAGTGTGTCCTCGAAAGTGGCTGCTGGCGCCGGAGCAGCTACCAATGCGGTCACTAGAGTGCTCGCGGATAAACCAACGAGGACTCTCGGTGCAGTTCCGCGCAGCAGTGCTCTGCTTCGTGCAGCCCAGCTTGCTGCCTGCTGCGCCACAAGCAGCGGATGACGCCTATGCGTCATGATCAAACCTCCCATCGATCCACACGCTGTTCGTGTGGAAAGCATCTGCACTATAAGCAACCTCACGGAACTATCTATGCTTGTCGTTGCGCTTCTGGCCAGTAGCCATGCAAGTTCCCCCGTTTGGGTGAGCAATCATGGTCCGTGGGGTCCCGTTCCGATCTAGGCACTAGTCCATCGGAACTAGGCCATGTGGTCATAGCGGAGCGGGCAGTCAGAGGAACTTTTCATCGACGCCATGTTCAGTCCTGTGAGGCATGAGCGCCGCTTCTACATGAGTGTTCCGTAAGCTTTTCGTGCTGCAGCGTGCACGCTCAAAGTTGCGGCTCCTGCGTCGCCGCCAGGTCGGCGCTTCGCGCCGGCGTTTCCTTCGCTCCTGCCCCTCCCGGCGCTCGATCCTGACCGCCCGCCCGGTTGCGGCAAGTCGAGCTCGCTGCGCTCGGCCCCGCCGGTCCAGACCATCTTGGGCGGGCCGCTGCCGGCCTCGTTCCTCGGCCAGCTGACCGCGCGGCCCACTCCAAGATCGTCTTCCCTCTGGGACTTCCTCGACTGGCCTCCTCCGGGCTCTCGGCGGTCCTGATCTCACATCGCCGGGAGGGGGCGGTGAGCGGTCGGCGGCGCCAGCCGACGAGCGCCTCACGTCCTCGCCCCGGCTCACCAGCTCGCACCTGGCGGTGCCAGCAACCCTCACCACAGAAAGGTTCCACCGTGACCGACCTCAGCGCGCACGTGGAAGTCGTCGAGCTGCCCACCTTCGCCAAGGACCACAGCATCGGGGACCTGGTGACCCTGCACCCCGACTACGTCGGCGGCAAGCACGACACCAACCGCGTGTACGAGATCACCAAGCGGCCCAGCCGCGCTGGCGAGCGCAACTACACCGGCACACCGCTGGACGGCGGGCAGGGGCTGCGCGGTGCGGCCCAGCTGTGGAAGCCCTACACCGGCGACGCCGCCGCGGCGCGAGCCGCTGCCGCCGCCAACACCGTGGTTGAACCCGACAAGGGAGCCGTCGTGACGATCGACGGTCCCACCAGCTACCCGGACGGCACCAGGTTCGTGGTGTTCGACGTGCGCGAGCGCAAGGCCCGCCTGATCAAGCTCGGCGGCGACGGTGGCCGCTACCTGCGAAACGTCGCGGTGACCCGGCTGCGGATCGTCGACCCCTCGACCCTGCAGCCCGTCCAGCGGTCCAGCTGACGCACCGGTGGTCGGCGGCTCACCCGGGCCGCCGACCACCTCACCCGCCTGAACTGCTCGCACCGACCGGTGCCAGCACACCTACCCCGAGAGGACGCACCATGACCGACACCCAGACCACCAGCCACACCAACACCAGCGCACCGTCCCCCGTCACCTCCGTCACCTCCGACGGCCCCGGCGCCCGCTTCCTCACCAGCCTCGATCGGGTCGACCGCCGGCGCTTCGAGCTGCTCGTGCAGGACGGCACCCCCCACCTGCAAGCCGCCCCGTTCGGGCGAGGCATCGCAGGCGTCGCCCGCTACCTGGGCGAAGGCGTGCTCGCCTCCACCTTCCCCGACGTCTCCTGGCGCCACCTGGCCGATGCCGTGCGGATCTACCTGCGCGAGAACCCCGGGTCCTCGCGCGCAGCGAGGAGGAGGCGGTCCTGCTGGCCGAACACCGCGCGGCCCAGGCAGCAGGCCTGGCGCGGCTGGTGGAGGCCGCCGTCCTGGCCGACGACTACACGATGGCCCTGCAGCTGCTCGAGGAACTGGAACGACTGGACCCCGACTTCCGTCTCGGCGTCAAGGAGCACCGCCCCGAGGGCTTCCGCATCGACCAGGCCCGGCCCGCACTGGTGCAGCGGGCGCGGCGCAGCGAGCAAGTGGAGCCTGTCGAGCACCGCCAGCGCCAGGAGGCCGAACAGGAGGCGGAGCAGGACGACGAGGTGCTCGTTACCGACCCCGAGCTGCCGCTGGGAGCGGCCAACTTCTCCTTGGACGTGCTCGTGCGGTGCATTCAGCGGGAAGGCTTCCACGCCCTCGTCGCACAGACGGGTGGTGGCGTGGCCACCGTCTACGCCGGTCGCCGGTTCTTCGACCGCGACGAGGACCCGCGCTACTGGGCCGTGGCCGGCCCCGGCACCTACGGCTGGGGAGCGCAGGACAGCTACGCCAGCCTGGCGGAGTTCTCCATCGGCGCGGACTTGGCCGACGACCCCAGCACCCCGGACACCTGCCGAGATAGGTGGACCGACGCGGACGCCGTCGGTGCCCGCACCATCGCCGACCTCGCCCGGCTGATCGCTGCGCAGTGCGCGCTGCCGGTGCAGATGCAGCTGGACGCCGACACCCTGAACCCCTTGGGGTTCGACTCCTCGGCCCGTTCCGGCAGCGCCGAGGTCGCCCAAGCCCACGAGGCTGGCCGCCGGTACCGCGAGACGTGGCACACGTCGAACACCGCCATGCGGGCGGCACGCGAGGCGGGCGTCGAGGGCGCGGCCGCCCACCAGGCCGCGCAGCAGGCCGTGGACGCCCTGGAGCACCAGAACCACGGGTGAGTCGGTACCGGTCGCAGCCGGGTGGGGCCGTCAGCTCGGCCCCACCCGGCAAGCCCCGTGCGCCAGGGAAAGCCACTGAGAACTCGTCAGGTAGAGCTGGGCAGTTCATCCCGCCGCAGAACGAAAAGTGAGCCAAGCCGCCGGCGCCACTTTCCCTCTGTAGAGCGTGTTCAGTACCACCGATGAACCGCAGTAACCGCTGCTCCACTACAGCTCAAGCCGTTGCAGCGCAGCGGCTATACCCGTAGAATAGATGAACAAGCAGACGTCGAGAGTGACGAATCCTCCCCGGCCAGCTGGTTCCGGTAGATGGTCCCCGCTCTTGCATCCAGGCGAAGCCGGAATCGTTGCTGACGCCTTCGGACACTGAAAGCCAGGAGTGCCCACCGAAACCCCACCACCTCCCCAGGAAGTCGATCCCCATGCGCGCCGCCTCCCCCGCCACACGCTCCGCCACCACACTGTCCGTCGGCCGGCGGCACCCCCGCTCGGACCTGCCGGCCCGCGCCCTGGCCGCGTTGCGCGCCAGCCACCGTGAACCGATGAGCACGCCCGCCCCTCAGCGCAGCACGCCGGTCACTGCCACCACCACCGCCAGCGCTGAGGTGAGGGGTGAGCTCACCGACCAGGTGGGCAACGAGGTGGACAACGAGACGGGCGCTGACGTGCAAGCGGTGGACCTGCGGGAGGCTGCGATGGCCGCCGTCGCGGACGCTGCCGCCTTCTACAGCCGGCAGCTGAGCGATCCCCGCGTCGGCCGCCCGGCGCGGCAGGTCCTGGCCGCTCGGCGCCTGCACGTCGATGCAGCCAGCTCGCCGGCGGACGAGGTCGGCTACGCCCCTGACGCTTGGGACGCGCTGTACCGGCACCTGCGCACCCTCGGCTACAGCGACGAGACGCTGCTGGCCGCCGGGCTGGTCACGCGGAGTCGCCGCGGCACGCTCATCGACTTGCTACGCCACCGCATCACCTTCACCATCCACGACCTCGCCGGGCGCCCCGTCGCCTTCACCGCCCGCGCCTTCGCCGAGCGCATCGCCGCCGACGAGGCGAAGGGCAAGGCCGCCGGGCGCACCACCCCGAAGTACCTGAACTCCCCCGACACACCCCTGTGGTGCAAGAGCGAGGTCCTCTTCGCCCTCGGCTGCCCGCGCGTGCGCGCCGCCCTGGCCGACGGAGCCGTCCCCGTGCTCGTCGAGGGCTCCGTCGACGCCCTGGCGGTCACCGCCGCCGGCCGCGGCCGCCACGTCGGCATCGCCCCCTGCGGCACCGCGCTGACCGCGGCGCACCTGCAGGCGCTGGAGCAGGTGCTCGTGGAGACCGGCACCTCGGGAGGACTGGCCGAGCGGGGCCTGGTCGTCGCCTTCGACGCCGACCGCGCCGGCCGCGCGGCCGCCGCACGGGCCTGGACCCTGCTGCGCGAGCGAGGGGTCTGGCCTGACGAGCTGCGCCTGGCCCCGGGCGCGGACCCGGCCGCCACCTGGGCCGGCGACCCCGATGCCCTCACCGGTGCGCTGAGTAACGCCGAGCAGCACCCGCTGCAGGAGACCCTCATCGACGACGCGGTGGCTCCCTTCACCAGCCGCATGCACGAGGTCGAGAGCCAGGTCGCCGCCGTGCGCGCCGCGGTCGCCTACCTGCGGGACACCCCCGCTGAGCTGATCGGCGCCGGCATCTTGCGCGTGGTCCTGGCCACCGGCGTGGACGCCGACTTCGTCATCACCGAGATCCTCGACGCACCCACCCGGAGGAACGCATGAACGCCACGGCCGTCGTGGACGTCATCGACGTGCACATGACCCCCACCACCACCGAGCCCACCACCCAGCCCAGCACCCGGTCGAGCGCCGACTCCAGCGTTGGGTCGAGCGCTGAGGCGATGGCCAGCTTCCGCCGCGACGTCGAGCGTCGTCGTCGCCAGCGCGCCAGCGGCCGCGGGCAGCTGCAGGCCCGCCCCCTGGGCCCGGTGCCGGCACACGTGCGCGGTGCAGCGTCCCGACGCCGCAGCGCGCAGAGCGCCCTGGCGCCCACCCGCACCCGGCGAGGCCGCTCCCGCGCCGCTGGCACGATGAGCGCCATGCCCACCACCCCTGGCGCCACCGGCGCACCCGGAGCTCCCGGTGAGCCCGGCGGTCAGCACCAGGAGGTGAGCCGGCCGGGCAGCCGCGGGGCCGCCTGGAGCCCGGCCGAGGACGAGCAGCTGGTGCGCGAGCTGCTCGACGGGCTGCTCGTGGAGGACATCGCCACCGCCCACCAGCGCACCACCGGCGCGATCTACTCGCGCGCCTCGCGCATGGTGCCGGTGCACCCGCAGGTGCCCACCGGCCGCCGCGAGCGCGTGGAGTGGCTGCGCGAGCAGCTGCACGAGCAGCTGCATGCAGACGCCTCACCCCTGCCCGAGGAGCTTCAGGGCTGGAGCTGGCAGGAGTCGCTGCAGGCCCGCCGCGCCCGCCGAGCTGAGCGCACGTCCACCAGTGAGCCGAGCAGCAGCTCTGGTGCCGGCGACGTCGAGGCCCCAGCGCCGGCTGCGCCGGCGCCCGCCGTGAGCACCCAGACGCTGGCCACGTCGACCAGCAACAGGGATGCCGCGGACAGCGGCGCGGCGTCGAGCAGGGCGGTGGGCAAGCCGGTGCGCCACGGCAAGCCGTGGACGCCCATCGAGGACGCGCTGCTGCTGCGCGGCCTGGAGCAGGAGCAGAGCCTGACCCGGCTGGCCGGCATCCACCAGCGCCGCGCCCGCTCGGTGTTGCTGCACGCCGAGCGGCTGTTGGGCATCCCCGCCGACACCACGCAGGCGCAGGCCGACCGGATGGCCGTGGTGCAGCAGCGGCTGCGCAACGCCCCGCTGCCTGCGCTGCCCGAGCTGCAGATGGACACCGGCGCACCGGTCAACCCCGAGGAGCTGGGCGAGCCGCCGGCGCGCAGCGGCGCCAAGTGGAAGACGGACGAGGACGCGCAGCTGCTGCGTGAGCTGGCCGGTCCCTCGCCCATCGTGGACATCGCCGCCGCGCACGAGCGCAGCGCCGGCGCCATCCACGCCCGCGTGCACGTCCTCACCCCGGATCTGCAGCGCTCCGCCGTCACGTCTGCGGTGCTGCGCCGGAGCGCCCCCACCGCGCAGGACCTCATCGCGCACACCGCCGCCGTCCGGGCCCTGCTGCGAGGCACCCCCGGCGTCACCAACGCCGCTGCTGCCACCGCCTTCGGGCCCGCTGCCTCGCACGAGGCTCCAATGGCAGACGCCGGCCAGAACCGGCACGACGAGGTCGCGCACGAGCTGGTGCGCGACGTGCTCGGCGCTCAGGCACTCGAAATCGACCAGGCTGCCCAGGTCGACGACACCCGCCGATGACCGGTTGAGCCGTCAGAGGGAACCTGTTCACCGTTGGCGCTAACGCTGCGTCAGCGAGCTTGGGAGCACGGTTCCGAGCCGCTAGACGTGTCCTCATGCTCTCTCGTCTCGGTGCCCGCGTGTGCGCGCTGACCCTGGCCGCCACCACCACCGCGATCCTGGCCGGCTGCGGCCCTGCCACCTCCACCACTGCCCCGGCAGTGGCGGCAACCGAATCTTCCGCAACCAGCCCAACTGTCGGAAGCGCACAAGCAGGTCCTGGCAGCGCGCCGACCACCGTCGGTGAGTCAGCCATGGCGCACGTCGACTACTGCGCGGGTCAGACGACCCCCTTCACCGGGGAGGCCGCTGACGTCTTCGGCGCCGACAACGTCATGACGGCGTACTGCGACATGGTCACCATGACGCTGGACGACTCCACCTTCGTCAACAGCCTGCTGCCCTACGAGCCCAACCGCCAGGTGGCCGACTTCTCCTTCGTCAAGAAGTACATGACGGCGACTCTGGCTGAGTCCTGGGACACCGCGGTGGCCCAAGCGCTCGGCGGCGACAAAGACGCAATAGCAACCGTCAGCACGCTGACCTTCTACAACGTGCGCTTCCCGGAAGAGGGCCTCAACGTCCCCAAGGACACCGCGAGCGTCCTCAACAAGAGCTTCAACCCCGCGGTCACCGAGGTGGACCGCTCACAGGCCGACGGCGAGCCGCGCCTGTACATGACCTTCGACGTCAGCGCCACCATCCTGCTGCAGAAGCCCGACGGCACCCCTGCTTTCCTGCCCGTCTCGAAGACCATCCACTACAACCTCCTGCCCGACGGCAACGCCGACATCCCTTGGCGGATCGACGGCTTCACCGGCGACTACCGCTTCAGTCCGGTGACGGACGCGATGCCCGAGGTCGTGTCTGGCTCCTGACCGGCGGTGGGCCGGGTCGTGTCGAGCGTTCATAGCGGCCACAGCCAGCGGTGAGCACCATGACGTCCATAGAGCTTTACCCAGAAGGCCGACCGCGCCAGCGGCGTGGCTGCGCACGCCTGCGATGACCCACTCCTGCCTCGCCGCCAGGTCGCCGCTGGCGCGGCGGCGGTGCCGTGGCTGGTCCTCTCCTCGTTTCTCGTCGAGGTCCAGTGCGGCTCCTGCGTCGCCGCCAGGACGGCGCTTCGCGCCGGCGCCCTGTTCGCTCCTGCCCCTCCCGGCGCTCGATCCTGACCGGCCGCACGAGACGGCAAGCCGAGCTCGCTGCGCTCGACCCCGCCGTGCTGAACCATCTTCGTCCGGGCGCTGCTCCCTCGTTCCTCGGTCGCTGACTGCGCGCCCGCCCCAAGATCGTCTTCCCTCTGGGGCGTCCTCGGCTCGCGGCTGCGCCGCGCCCTGCGGGTGCCTTTCCTCGTGCTTGCCCGGTCCTGATCTCACATCGCCGGGAGGGGGCGGTGAGCGGTCGGCGGCGCCAGCCGCCGAGCCGCCACCGTCTGCCTCCGGCGCGCCTGCTCGCACCACCCGGTGCCAGCACCGAGCAACGAGAGGGACCATCGTGAGCCAGCACATCGACCCCAGCACCGGTAGCACCGGCACCACCATCGGCACGACCACCGACGTCGCCGCCGAGTTGGGCGAGCGCAGCCACGAGGAGGCGATGCGCGCGTTCTGGGGCGAGCCCATCCACGTCTACACCCGCGCCGACGCGCTGCGCGACGGCGTGCTCGGCGCCGCCCCGGCCGAGCAGGTGCGCCAGGCGGGCCTGCCGTTTCCCGTGGCCCTGACCGCCGAGGCATGGGCGGACTGCGTGCGTTGGGACGCCGCCGCCCAGCGCGCCAACCCCGACCCACTGCAGGACGAGGCGGGCAGGCTGCACGACGTGCTTTTCCTGGCCCACTACGCCGCCCTCGCCGCGCGCGGCAGCGCGCCGGTGCCGTTCACCGTGCACCGGGTGCCCGCCGACCGGGCGTGCGTGCACGGCGAGGACGTCGAGCTGTTCCTGCATGGCGGACGCGGGGACGCCGGGGAGCCGGTGCTGACCATCATGCTGCCCGGGCAGAGCTGACCGGAGCTGGTGCCCGCCGCCGTCGGCGGCGGGCACCAGCCGCGTGCGCGCCGGTGCCGACGCCTCAACCCACCCGCGCAGGGCGAGGGGCGCTGCGCCCCCTCGCGCTCCCCCGCCGGCCCACTCGTTCCTCGTGGGCACGGTCGCCGCTGCGCGGCGGCGCAGCCCTCTGGTGTTGCTCCGGGCCCGGCAGCCTGGCGGGCTGCGGTGCCGGCATCAAGCCGGGCTCGCTCGTTCCTCGCTCGGCCTGCGGCTGCCCCGGCTCGCGGCTGCGCCGCGCCCTGCGGATGACCCCGACCCCTCCACGCGCCGGTCGGCTGTGCCACCCGGTCGCAGCACCGGTGCGGCTCGTACCTCGCCGCCAGGACGGCGCTTCGCGCCGGCGTTCCTTCGCTCCTGCCCCTCCCGGCGCTCGATCCTGACCGGAGCGCACGACACGGCAAGTCGAGCTCGCTGCGCTCGACTCCTGCGGTCCAGACCATCTTGTGCCGGGCGCTGCGGCCCTCGTTCCTCGGGCCGCCGACCGCGCGCCCGCCCCAAGATCGTCTTCCCTGCGGGGCTTCCTCGACTCGCGGCTACGCCGCGCCCTGCGAGTGCCTTCCGTCGTGCGCTCCGGTCCTGATCTCACCTCGCCGGGAGGGGGCGGTGAGCGGTCGGCGGCGCCAGCCGAGGCCGCACTCACCGCCGCTCTCCGGCTCACCTGCTCGCACCACCCGGTGCCAGCACCGAGCAACGAGAGGACCCACCGTGAACAAGGCTCGCACCCTGGCGGACGTCACCGGCCTGGACGCCCTGCCCGTCGCCGCAGCACTGAGCGGCGAGCAGGCCGAGGCCCTGCGCGCGAGCACGCAGGCGTGGATCGCGTGGGTGCGCGGTGACGACACCATCACCGGCACCGCGCTGGCGGCGGCGCTGACGCACCACAGCAGCCGCGACCCGCTGCTCGTCCTGGCCCACCGTGGCAGCTGGGCCGAGGGCGACCCCACCACCGGCCACACCGACCCCCTCACCGACGACGCCGCAGGCCGTCTGCTCGCCAGCGGCGCCCCCGACCCCGACATCAGCGACCGCATCATCGACGGCGTGGGCCGCGTGCTCGACGAGGCCACCCGCAACGACGCCGAGCACGCAGGCGCCCTGGCCGTGCAGGCGTTCATCGCCTGGGACCAGGACAACACCATCGCCGCCGAGCTGTGGGCGCGCGAGGCCATGCAGCACGACGACCGGTGCTCCCTGGCCCGCCTGGTGTACGCCGCCGTCTCGCGCGGCGTGTTGCCGGAGTGGAAGAACCGCTGACACCCCGTGCGGTGCTCCCGACGCTGACAGCGCCGGGAGCACCGCACGCTCAGCGCCCGGCGCGGGCACGGACGGCGCTGCGCGCCGGCGCGACGATTCGGGCGAGGGGCGCTGCGCCCCCTCGCGCTCCCCCGCCGGCGCGGCCGGCTGCGTGCGTGGGTCGTTCCCGGCGCTGCACCTCGTGAAGCTGTGCCCGGCTGGCGCACGCTTCGGTGCGACGAAGCGGCCAGGTGCTGTGCCAGCTGGGTGCAGCTGGGCCGGTGGGTCCCGTCGTCCACCTGTGGGCGGGACGAGCAGCGAAGTGGGGTGGCTCGTGCCGTCCACAGGTGGGCGAGGGGTGCTGACTGCACCACCGGCAAACGGCAGAGGCCCCGACGCGAATGCGTCGGGGCCTCTGCCGTTTCTCCTGTCTCAGACCACAGCGGGAACCGCCTTGTCCGTGGCCGGCGTCGGCGCATCGGTCGCGGCGGCCGAGCCCGCCGCGTCAGCGGCGGACTCGGCCGCCGTGCGGTTGCGGCGCGTGGTCGCACCCTTCGGGCGGCCGGGGGCGCGGCGCTCCGGTTCTTCGATGCCCACCTTCTTCAACTCCGCCGCGGTCCAGCCGGCGCTGAGCGCGTCGCTGTGCGCCTTGGCGTACTCACGCTCTCGCTCGACCAGCTCCGCCCGCGCGCTCTCCAGAGCGCGGGCGGAGTGCCCCAGAGCCGCCGCGCACTTCATGCGGGCCTCGTTCAGGGCCCGCAGACCCGACTCGATGTCATCGACCGCAGTAGCCATAAGGCGACTCTACTGCACTGTCAGTAGAGACGACCAGATGACGCACGGCGCGGGATGGGCACCGGGTTTCCGGTGCCCATCCCGCCCCCCGGCACGCACTCGGGTGAGAAAACCACCCGAGAAGCTCTGCGGAGCAAGTTATGCACTTAGGTGCCCTAAGTGGGGCCGTGCCTCGACATGCGTCTCGGCACGGGGCACACTTCGTGTGGTCCCCGGGATCCGGGGTCGCTCCGCTGGGTGTAGAAGGAGGTGGCCGCGATGGCGGACGAAGCGCCCGCGCGCATCAGGTTTTCTCGCCGTCGGCGGGCCAACGCGGACAAGGGTCCGCGACTTCACCGGCACGTGGTGAAGGTGACTCCCGAGGAGGAGTTGGCCCTGCTGGTGAAGTGCAACGAGCAGGGCGGGATCACGGTGGCGCGCCTGCTGGTGGAGTCGGCACTGAGCACCGACCGGGTCACCGCTTCGCAGCGCCAGGAGTCCGCGGTGGAGCTGTTCGCGATCCGCCGTCTGCTGGCCGGTGTGTCCAACAACGTCAACCAGCTGGCGCGCCAGGCCAACGCCGGCGGGCCCTTCCCGCTAGAGGCGTCGGCGACGCTGGCCGCAGTCCGGCGCGTGGTGCAGCGCCTCGACGCTCAGCTGTTGAGGGACTGAGCGAGCGTGATGCCCAACGTCGTGCGCGGTGAGCGCCTGCAGGGCCTGATGGCCTACCTGGTGGGCCCGGGCAAGGCGAACGAGCACAGCGAACCGCACCTGGTGGCTGGAGACGCGGCCATCATGGCGTGGCACGACGACGCCGAGCTCGACCACGCCAGCGCCATGGCCATCGCCGAGCAGCTGGACGCACCGCGCAAGGTGCTGGGTGTGGAGATCGCCGGTGGTTCGGTGTGGCACTGCTCGCTGTCGCTGAGCGCGGAGGAGGGCGTGCAGTCCGACGAAATGTGGGCCTCCGTGGCCCGGGATTTCGTCGACGGCATGGGCTTCACCGAGACGTCCGGCAAGGCGCCGTGCCGGTGGGTGGCGGTGCGGCACGGCCTGTCCAAGGACGGCAACGACCACATCCACCTGGCGCTCTCGCTGGTGCGCGAGGACGGCACGAAGGCCAACGTATGGAACGACTTCGCCAAGGCGCAGCGCCTGGCCGGGGAGCTGGAGCGCAAGCACGGTCTGCAGGTCCTGGAGTCGCGGCAGCTGGGTACCGGCGAGCGGGGGTTGAAGCCGGCGGAGCTGGAGCGCGCGCGGCGCACCGGCGCTGAGCCGGAGCGGGTGAGGCTTGCCCGTCAGGTGCGTGCTGCCTCCGCGGAGGCGACCAGCGAGGTCGATTTCGTGCGCAACCTGCGCGCGTCGGGGGTGCTGGTGCGGCCGCGCTACGCAGCCGGGCGCCATGACGTGGTCACGGGATTTTCGGTCGCCCTGCGCCCCACCGATGGGGCCAAGCCGTACTGGCTCGGGGGCGGGCAGCTCGCGCGGGACCTGACCCTGCCCCGCTTGCGCCAGCAGTGGCTGGACACCCCCGAGGCGGCCAGCGCCGCGGTCGTGGAGTGGCGCCGCTCGCGCCGGACGCAGCACCTGGAGCAGGGCACCGAGCGCGGTGCGCGGCGGCCGGTGTCGCCGGAGCAGTGGAGCAAGCACACCGAGGAGGTGGCGCAGCTGCGTGAGTACCTGCGCGCCGTCCCCGTCGACGACCACGCCACCTGGACCCAGGTGGCGCGGGAGACCGCGGGTGTCTTCGCGGTGTGGTCGCACCGCGTGGAGACCACCCCCGGCCCGTTGGCGGAGACGTCCCGAGCCTTGGCGCGCTTCGCGCAGGTGCGCGCTCACCGCGCGACACCGAGGCCCTCCGCGATGCCGTCGGTGCACGGTGCCGTGCTGGCCCTGGCGGTGGCATCGGACAGCGGCTCCAGCCGCATGGCGCAGGCGGTGATGCTGCGCCAGCTGGCCAACACGATGAAGGCCGTGCACGACGCGATGAGCGCGCGCGGTGACGCCCGCAGCGCAGCTGCGGTGGCCTCGGTGGCGCGGCACCAGCTGCGCGCCATCGCCGCCGCGCTGCCCGATCCGGGCGATGGTCAGCAGCGTCCGGCGGTGCTGCGGGAGATGCGCGCCACGCGCGAGCGTGCGGCCGCCCAGACGCGCACGACGGGGGCCCAGCGGGCACCGGGTTCACCGGTGCCCACGCGCCTGCAGCCGGGTACAGCGGCCGCAGCGCAGCACGCCGGCAGTGGCGCGCGGAGCGCACCCAGAGCACCGCACGACGGGCGCGGGGAGCACCTGGAGCGCTAAGCGAGGACAGACACGACCAACCACACACCGGTGAGTGCAGGACCGGGTCCACGACCAGGTGAGGAGCGCAGCGATGGCTGAGGAAAGCGACGGCGTCGAGGAGATGTTCGAGGGCGCGATCCGGGGCGGTGTCACCGTCGCGGGCCGCCTCGCGGAGGAGCTGATCCGGGAGGCGGAGCGCCGGGACCGGGTGAAGGAAGCCGACAAGCGCGATGAGGCCGTGCAGTCGCAGACCCGCCTGGACGCCGAGCGGGCTGCGATGCGCGCGCAGCTGAGCAGCATCGAGCAGGGCGCCTGGTGGGAGCGGGCCGGCGCCGGTGACATCGCCTCCGCGTACCAGCTGGCGACGGCCTGGCGTGACGTCGACGGGCAGGCCGGCGCCGCGCACCAGCGCATCGCCGGTGAGGTGCGGGAGCGCTACGGGATGGACCTGCAGCGGGTGGAGGGAGACGTCTTCACCGCGCTGGCGGCCGCTCCCGAGGTGCGCTTGAGCGAGGCGGACAAGCTGCGCGCCGCCGAAGCGTGGGCGCCCACCAGCGCGGCGCGCGAGGCGGGCTTCGACTACCCGAGCTGGTCCACGGACTACCAGCGAAGCGACACGCTCGGCGCGGTCGCCGCCGGGCGTGAGCAGCTGATCCAGGCGTGGGAGACGTGGCGAGCTGAGCAGCGCCCAGCCGAGCAGGCCGGCGAACGGGCCGGCGAGCAGGGTGGTGCTCAGGCGGCTGAGCGGGTGAGCCGGTCGGTGGGCTCGCGCGAGGCCGGACTGGACGGCATCGCCGGTCTGATCGGCGCCCTGTCCGCCGATCAGGTGCGCACCGCTCAGGTGCGCGAGCTGGCCGCCGCCGGCCGCGGCAGCACCAGCGCCGCGGAGCTGGAGAGCGCGCGGGAGACCGCCGCCGCGTTGCTGAGCTACCGCGGCGATGAGCGCAGCAGCGAGCAGGGCCAGCAGGGCGCCAAGGCCCGCGAGGACGTCATGCGTGCAGTGGACCGCCTGGGCGACGACTTCACCCCGGTGAAGGGTTTCCTGCGCAGCGCAGCCAGCGACGCCATCCTGGCCGGGGAGCTCGCGCAGCTGCGCGAGCCGGCTGCCACCGAGCAGCTGCGGCAGGTCCTGACCGCCGCCTGGGACCGGCTGCAGCCGGGAGGCGCCAACGACACGGAGCGCAGCAGCGAGGCCGACAAGAGGCAGCAGCGCGGAGAGCGCGCGGTGCGCGAAGCCGACCGGCAGGAGCGCCGAGAGCAGCGCGAGACAGACGAGCCCGCGCCGTCGCGCGGTGAGCGCACTGGCGGCGCCGCACGCGCCGGCCGGAGCGCCAGCGAGGTGCACGGCGCAGCTGCGAAGCCCGCCTACGACAGCGCCGAGCGACGCGGGCAGCTGGCCGCCAAGCTGGAGTCGGTCAGCGACAAGGAAGCCGTGCACGCGCGTCTGACGGCCGACAAGGGCAACGGCAAGCACCCGCGTGAGGCGGTCACCCAGGGCCCCACCAAGGCGCCCAAGGCGCGGCGCTCCGCAGGCATGGACGGCCGCCAGCAGGAGCAGAACAAGGCACGCGGTCGATGAGTGGCGGTCCACTTCTCTGCGCGCTGTCGTCGCGGGCAGCCGCCTGACGCAGCAATGGTGAAGGGCCCGTCTCCTGGGCGGATTCTTAGGGTCCTTGCAACACCTGAGGCTTATGTGGCTGTCAGTAGATCACGCAGACGCTCGGCTGGGCTTGCCCAGCCGAGCGTCTTGCGTGGCCGGGCATTCAACTGCTGGGCGACGTGTTCAAGGTCGGCGCGGCTGTGCACTGACAGGTCGCTGCCCTTGGGGAAGTACTGGCGCAGCAGCCCGTTGGTGTTCTCGTTCGAGCCGCGCTGCCAGGGCGGGTGCGGATCGCAGAAGTAGACCGGGACGCCGGTGGCGACACTGAACTGCCGGTGCGCGGCCATCTCGCAGCCCTGGTCCCAGGTCAGCGAGGCGCGCAGGTGCGCCGGCAGCGTGGCGATCAACGGCACCAGCACGTCACGGACCTCCTCGGCGCTGTGCCCGCCGGGCAGGTGCCCCAGCAGCACGTAGCGGCTGGCGCGCTCGACCAGGGTCACGATCGCCGAGCGTGAGCCGGTGCCCACGATCAGATCACCCTCCCAGTGACCGGGCACCGCCCGGTCGGCGACCTCGGCCGGCCGCTGGGAGATCATGACCATCTCCTCCACAAACCGCGGGGTGCGCGCCTGCAGGCTGCGGTGCGGCTTGCGGCGGGTGCGCCCGGTGCGCAACGCGGTAGCGACCTCGCGGCGCAGCCCGCCGCGGGCTTGGACGTAGAGGGCCTGGTAGACCGTCTTGGTGCTCACCCGCATGCCCTCGTCGTCGGGGAAGTCGACGATCAGAGCGTGGCAGATCTGCTCCGGGGACCAGCGCAGCGCCAGCTTGGCGGCCACGTACTCGCGCAGCGGCCCCGCCTGAGCCAGCTTGGCCGTCTTGGGCCGGGCCCGGCTGGTGGCCCAGGCGCGTTGGGCCGCGTGCGGGCGGTAGTCCCCGGCGATGGAGCGGGCATCGATCTCGCGTTTGACCGTGGACGCCGCCCGACCCAGCGCCCGCCCGATCGCGCGCAGCGACTCCCCGCGCCGGTGCCGGTCGGCGATCTGCTCACGCTCGGCCAGCGTCAGGAAGCGCGGGTGCAGCCGAGCCTCGAGCGCGGCCAGCGAGGGCCCACCGACTCCCGCCAGGGGCGAGGGGAAGGGTGAGACGATGGTGATCACACCGGTGGTGTAGTCGATGCGGCGGCCATCGGGCAGCACCCGCGCGCCGTTGCTCTTACCGATGCCGTGGTCCCAGTCCCTCGCGGTGCGCTCGTGGACCCCGGCCTGCGCGGCGGCGCGCCGGCGAGGCAGCCCGCTCGCGCGCAGCGCCTCGTAGCGCGCCCGGCCCGGGTGCGGGGCGGCCCCCGCCTTGCCCCGGCCGCGAACGCCGGCGCGCCGCGCCCAACCGGCCGCGGTGTGTGCGCTGATGCCCAGCACGCGGGCAGCGGCCCGCACGTTGCCGTCCTGCTCATCCAGGACCTGGAAGAACCTCGCTCGTGACTGCTCCAACGACACGGTTCCCGCAACTCCCTGACATCCAGGGTGTTGCGGGGACCGCTAGAACCCACGCTGCAGGAGACGGGCCCTTCACCATTCAGTCGAACAGTCCAGGCGGCGGCGGCGCCAACGGCAGCGTGGACCAGTCGTTGTCCGGGTCGCGCTGGCGGTGACCCTTCTCGGGTGAGCACCCCTTGAAGGGGCCGCTGTCGCTCATCAGCACGGCCATGTGGTGGTCGGCGTGGTCGCGCAGCCACACCGAGGAGCCGGTGGCGGCGTCCATGCGCAGGTGCTCCCACGATCGCCACAGCGCGTCCAGGCGGTACAAGGCCTCGGCGTGCGACCACCACTGCGGGCACCAGATGCGGCTGCTGCTGAGAGCTCGACCGTACGTGGGCGCGAGGAAGTCGGTGACGAAGTCGACGACGGAGTCGTACTGCAGCTGCGGCTCAGCTTCACCCTTGCCCGTGCCCTGCGTGCTCCCCCGACCGGTGAGCTCGTCCTCGACGGCGTGCTCGGCAGCCTCACGCAGCTCGTCGAGGACGTTGTCGGTCAGAGCGCCCTTGACCGCTTCACGAGCCAGGGCGTCCAGACGGGCGCCGACCGCGCGCGTGACGGCCTCGGCGACGCCCTGGCGCAACGCGTCGCCGGCCAAGGCCGCGGTCAGCGCCGTGGTCACCGCGTCGTCCCGCCCGCTCGCTGCGGGCGCCGGCGTCCACCCCGCGGAGGTGCCCTCGTCCTCGAGGCCGTCGTCCACGTCGGCCTCGAAGTCGTCGTTGAAGGCGCCGTCGAGGACGTCGTCGATCTCGTCCCACTCCCCCACCCCGCTCACGACTTCAGCCAGCGGTTGGTCCGAGCCGTGGGGGTGCTGGTGCCCGTGATGGTGTCCGCGGTGCTCGGCGCAGGGGCCGTCGTGGCCGGCATGGTGAGGGGGGCGCCGCTCTCGCGGGCGCGGACCTCGTGCAGGGACTGCTCGGCCTCGGCGATGACCAGCTCAGCGGCCGGGTCGTGCGCGCGGATGGAGGCCCGGATCGCCTCGGCGTGCGGGCTGCTCATCCACGGCACGGTGCGCGCCAGGACGGGCCGGTTGCCGGAGGAGAAGACCACGGCGCGGCCCTTGGGCAAAGCGGCCAGGTCGGACACGTCCAGGATCCTCTCGCGCACCGCCTGGCGGGAGGTGGTGTGGCCGTGGCGCGAGGAGCTGGAGGAAATCTGGGTCCGCTCGTAGTCGCCGATGGTGGCCGACATGCGGTCCAGGAAGTCGCGGTCGTCCACGCCGCCGCCGTAGACGCGCACGTTGGCCGCGCTCCACAGCTTGCTCATCCCGCGCTCACCCCACACCTCCACGCCCTGCGACCAGGACTGCAGGATCGTGGTGAGCAGGATGCCGCGCGAGCCGTAGTGGCTGTACTTGTTCGGCAGCTCCTTCCAGCGGCAGACGTTGGCGGCCTCGTCGAGCACGACGACCATCGGGGTGCTCAGCCGGCCGCCGGGCTGGGTGGTGGCCAGCTGCTCGGCGGCCTCGGTGACGGCGACGGTCAAAGCGGCCACCAGCGGCCCGCTGGTGCCCTCCCCCTCCTTGGACAGCAGGTACAGGGTGTCCTTGCTGGCCACGAAGTCGTGCGGGTTGAACTCCCGGCGCACATCGCGCGCAGCCCCTGCCTGAGCGCCGGCCTGGCTGGGTGAGGTGACCCACTGGGTGGCCGCGCGGTTGCGCAGGAAGCTGGCCGTCTGCCGGGCGGTGCCGTACACGCCGGAGCGCTGCTTGTCGGCGGAGTTGATGTGCCCGTACAGCTCGGCGGCCTCCAGCGGGTAGCGCCTCTTGAGGATCTCGGCAGGCCGCTCGTCGGTGGGGTCGGTCAGCCACAGGAAGACGTCGGTGATGGGGCGCCCGTCCACGGCCGCAGCCAGCAGCAGCGCCGCCAGCAGCGACTGCCCGGCGCTGTCGAAGAAGGCGTCCTTGCGGGCCCCTTCCGGCTGGGCGGCGCCGACCAGGACACCGGCCAGGGTGGCGGCCTTGACCTCGTCGGTGACGTAGGTCAGCGGGTTCCACCACCAGTCGGCGGGCTCACCGGCGATGCCCTGGGGGTCGAAGACCCACACACCGCGCGAGCCGAAGTCGCAGCGCAGGTCGCGGGTGGCGTCGACGAGGTCGCGCTTGTTGGAGGTGGCCAGCACGGCGCCGGGAGCGGCGACGATGCAGGGCACAGCCCGCGAGGTGGTCTTGCCGGTGCGCGGGCCCCAGATGTCCACGCAGACGTCCTCCCATGAGGCGTACAGAGGCTGACCGCCGGCGACGCTGTTGGCGATCAGCTGGCCCGGCTGACCTTCCATGGACAGCCTGGTGGCAGCGGCCAGAGCGCCGCGCTTGGACAGGGAGGCGATCTCGCCGCCACGGCCCATGTGGGCGGCGGCGGCATCGACGCGCACGCGCCTGCGCAGGGCGCGGCACACCAGGGCGATGACGAGGGTGGCCAGCGTCAGCAGCAGGACGCCGACGCCGACGGCCACCTTGGTGGCGGTGCCCGTCCACGTCGTCTTGCCCGTGAACAGCCCGATGCTGACCTCGAAGGGGTTGTTGGAGGCGGGGCCGGGGGTGCTGTCGAGGAAGGCGGCGACTTCCAGGGTCAGCCACACCCCGACCGCGGCCAGGGCCAAGGCGCCGAAGACGAACAACGGCAGCAGCTGCGCCGGGTCGTTCGAGCCGGGCCCGCGGCGCCGGGACGGCGCGCTCACGCCAGCTCCTTCTGGGTCTCGAGGTAGGCCCCGGGGTGGGCATCGAGCCGGGCGTCGGGCTGCGCGTCACCGTCGGCAGCGACGCTGGCAGCGGTCAGGTCGACCTCGGGCACCGGGAGGACCTGACTCGGCTGCTGGACGGCCGGGCGAGTGGCCGGCTGGGGCTCCGGTGGGGTCGCCGGCAGGGTCCAGTCCTCGCCGAACTCGGCCTCGTCGACCTCGCCGGGTGCGTTCAGCGGCACGGCTGCCTCGTCGGCCTGGCGCACGGTGCGCAGGTTCTCCTCGTCGATCAGGGCGTCGATGGCGCCCTCTCCGATGCGTGAGCGCACGTGCCACTTGCTGTTGGTGTCGTTGACGGCCTTCTCCGCCGACGTCAGCGCGATCTCGACGGGGATGCCGGGGCGGCCGCCGACCTTGATGAGGAACTTGCCCATGCCCGGGGGGTCGGCGGTGGCGAGCTCGTCGCCGCCGTCGGTGCCCCCGCCGATGCCCATGGCGGCCTTGGCGGTGCTCGCCTCGTCCAGCTCCTCCCCGGCATCCCACGCCGGCGGGTCCGTCCAGCCCACCAGCAGGTCCTGCTCGGCCTGCGAGAGCGGGACGATGGGCGTCAGCTTGGGCATCTCCGCTTCGGGCAGTCCGCCGCACATGACGATGGAGGAGCGCTCGATGAAGCCGACGGCCTTCTTGCGGTCCTGCTCCGGTAGCGCGTCGAGGTCGCCGACGGTGTGCGTGATCATGGCGGTGCCCACGCCGAGGGTGCGCGGCAGCCGGGTGAGGACGTCGACGCGGTCGACCAGGCCGCGCCCGGCGCGCAGCGCCCGCCACAGCTCGTCCATGACGATCATGTAGTGGCGGCGGGGTTCGAGCCCGGCGTCGGCCAGGGCGTTGGCGGTGCGCACCATGCCGAAGCCGTCGGACCAGCACGCCAGCAGCGCCGCGCCTTGCAGGTCGGTCTGCCCGTCCCCGATGGAGGACAGGTCGTAGACCAGCGGCAGGTCGCGGCGCGCCGGGGTGGTGGTGTGCTGGGCGAAGATGCCGCCCAGGCGCCCGGTGCCGGAGCTGATGCCGACCAGCGTGGCCTCCAGGTTCTCGGTCAGCTCCTGGTACTTCTTGAAGTCGCCGCGGTCCAGGGCTGCCAGGCGCACGTCCTCGGGGGCCTCGCGGATGACCTGCAGCAGGTCCTGGGGCAGCGGGGTGCCCGAGGACCGGGAGTCGAGCACGTGCAGCGCCCGGTCGAGGATGGTGTCCTCGCGGTCGGTGGGTGGAGCTGCGCGGCTGATGGTGATGAGGGAGGCCATCATCTGGTGCCGGCGGTCGTGCGCGTCGGCCAGCACCGCCTCGCGGGCGGTGCCGGTCAGTCGCGCGGCGGCGGCGCGGGCCTCGCCGGGGTCCAGCACGTTGATGTGACCGCGGCCGGGACCGACCTCGATCACCTGCCCGCCCAAGGCGCGGATGAGGGCGACGTAGTCGGGCTTGAGGTCACCGAGCACCAGGGGCAGGACGCCGTAGCCGGCCTGGCCGGTGAGCATGTGCCGCATCGCGGTGCTCTTGCCCAGCCCCGGCTTGGCGAGGACGAACATCGTCGGCTGAGGGATGAGCCGGGCGCGCTGGAACCAGGAGATCGGATCGCAGCAGACGGTGGCGCCGGTCTGCAGGTGCGCTCCCATCGGCACGCCGACCATCGGAGTTCCCGCGCCGGCGGCGAAGGGCCACAGCCCGCAGGCCTGCACGGTGGAGGCGCGGAACTTGTTGGGGGCGTCGATGTGCATGGTTGCCCCTCCTCCGCGCCCGCCCCAGCCGCGCCAGCTGCGGCGTGCGGTGGGGAGGGCGCGGGTGGCGCCCTTGGAGCGCGTCTGCGCTGCGGTGCCGTCGACGCCGCTCCCCTGCTGGCGTGGGGCCTGCTGGAGCGGTGCCTGCTGGGTGTCCGGCTGGCTGGTGCGGTTGCTGGTGCGCTTTCGCATGGGCCCCAGCACCTCAGATCGACCCCTTCAGGACCTCGGGCACGCTGACGTGCTCGGACAGGATGATTCCCAGCGGCAGGCCGCCGGCGAAGGTGGAGTCCTGCGCGCCGTAGGCCGGGCGCAGCAGGACACGAGCGCTGGACTGCAGGCTGTCGATGGCCGCGACGGCTTCGGCGCGCTGGGCGGCGTCGCTGACCGTGGCAGTGACGATCATGCCGAAGTCGACCAGGCCGGCGCCGACGGCTTCCTCCCTGGCGGTGGCCGCCGCGGCGCGCTGCTGCAGCAGCGCCTTCTGCGAGGGACGCCGCGAGCCGTACACGCGCGAGTCGGCCTGGCGCTTGTCCATCTCGGCGATGGCCGCCGCGCGGCCGCTGTCGTAGGGGCGGTACAGCAGGGTGACCCGCTTGCGCGTGAGCGCGTGGTGCGGGGAGAGCAGCTTGGCCAGGACGGTGGAGTAGACCTCGCCGCGCGGCGCCCGGCTCATCACCCACGACATCGACAGCGCCGAGTCGTGCCGGTAGCTGTCCCAGCTCGCCTCCGAGGCCACGGGGCCGACGTCGGACCAGCGCAGCAGCGGCACCTCGCCGGCGGCGTGCGCGTCGTCGATGAGCTGGGCGGCTGCGGGGTCGTAGGCGATGCGCACCGCCTCGCACAGCTTCTGAGCGCTCATCGGCCGGGCACCGCCTGCACCGCAGGCGTTCAAGCTGGCCACCAGGGCGGGTAGCCGGGACGCCAGGTCGCGGCCCATCTCCTCGGGGCTGCGCCTGCGGCCGCCGCCGTAGGAGGAGGAGGTGAAGGTCAGGGTGACGATCGCCTTGACCGTCGCGGAACCGGCCGGGTAGGTGCGCGCCGCCTCGGCCAGCACCGCCTGCGCGAACGCGGGGGCGTTGGGGTCGGCGTGCATCGCGACCTCCCGGCGCAGGCGGCTGCCGGTGTCAGCGGAGGTCTCCACGGTGACCTGGGCGCCCACGACACCGGGCTCGTCGCCCACCGTGGCCAGCCACGCGCCCCAGTTCGCCACCCAGTTGTCGACCTGCTCGTCATCGACCAGGGCGTTGCCCTCCGGCTGCACCGCGAAGGCCACGGTGTAGTGGTTGGTCGAGGCTGCGCGGATGAGGGCGAAGCGGCGGCCCAGGGAGTCCAGGTGCTCGAACAGCTGCGTGTTCGAGGCCAGCCCCGGCAGCTGGAAGGTCCCCCAGGGGGTGCGGCCCAGCGGCCCGGAGCGGTACAGGTGCGCACCCAGGCGGCGGGCCCGCCACCACGCCCCGTGCGCGGTGGCGCGCTGAGCGGCGTTGCGGTGGTGCTTGTCGCGGATGGCCAGCAAGGCGACCAGGATGCCGGTGACCAGCAGGATCGGCAGCGACTTGAGCACCCCGAGGATGACGATGCTCAGGATGAAGAACACGAAGCCGCCGAGGAGCACCGCCGTGGGCACCGGCGGCAGCGTGCCGATGCCGGCCTTCTCCGGCTGGCGGAAGTTGCCGTACGTGCGCGCCTGTCGGGCTTCAACGGCTGCCACTGGGGTCCCCTTCGTTGGTTGCGTTCTCTGTGCTGTCCTTGGCAACCTGCGCCGCCTTCTGGCCCACGGCCTTGGCGCCCTTGATGACTTCCGCGCCCGCCGCGACCGCCAGGCCCACAGGTCCTGCGGCTGCGCCGGCGGCCGCACCTGCGGCCGCCGTTCCGCCGGCTGCTGCGCCCCCGGCGGCTGCGCCGCCAGCTGCCGCACCGCCGGCCGCTGCGCCCCCGACGGCCGGCGGTGC